>CAKUHV010000090.1 GCA_934659445.1 uncultured Oscillospiraceae bacterium
GGACGTGGATGCGGTGCGCACCGTGTCCGAGGGGGTGCGCCTGTTCCGGGAGCGGACCCACGGCTCCCTGCTCATCATCACCCATTCCACCCGCATCCTGGAGGCCCTCCATGTGGATGCAGCCCATGTGATGGAGAACGGCGTCATCGTGAAAAACGGCGGGGCCGAACTGGTGAACGAGATCAACGAGAACGGATTTGGCAGTCTGAAGTAAAGCGGAGGATTCAAGAATGGCGGAAAACAGAGAAAAAACCTATGTGGAGGACGTGGACCGCAGCGTCTATGACATCAAGGATGTGGAGCACGACGCCTACCGCATGGAGGAGGGCCTGACCCCGGCCATTGTGGACAAGCTCTCCAAGGAGAAGAACGACCCTGTGTGGATGCAGCAGTTCCGGCTGCAGGCGCTTCAGATTTACCATGAGCTGCCCGTGCCTGACTGGGGCCCCTCCATCGAGGGCCTGGACATGGAGCATATCGCCACCTATGTCCGCCCCAACACCAAGATGCAGAACAACTGGGAGAACGTGCCCCAGGACATTAAGGACACGTTTGAGCGTCTGGGCATCCCCCAGGCGGAGCGAAAGTCCCTGGCGGGGGTGGGCGCCCAGTATGACTCGGAGCTGGTGTATCACAACGTGAAGGACTCCGTGGCCGCCGAGGGCGTGGTGTATACCGACATGGAGAGCGCCCTTCACGGGGAGTACGCCCACATGGTGAAGAAGTACTTCATGAAGCTGGTCACCCCCAGGGACCACAAGTTTGCCGCCCTCCACGGGGCGGTGTGGTCCGGCGGCTCCTTTGTGTATGTGCCCAAGGGGGTGCATCTGTCCATCCCCCTCCAGTCCTATTTTCGGCTGAACGCCAAGGGGGCCGGTCAGTTTGAGCACACCCTGATCATCGTGGACGAGGGGGCCAGCCTCCACTTCATCGAGGGCTGCTCGGCACCCAAGTACAACGTGGCCAATCTCCACGCGGGCTGCGTGGAGCTTTACGTCAAAAAGAATGCCAAGCTGCGCTACTCCACCATCGAGAACTGGTCCAAAAATATGTACAACCTGAACACCAAGCGGGCGCTGGTGGAGGAGGGCGGCACCATCGAGTGGGTGTCCGGCTCCTTCGGCTCCCACGTGGGCTGTCTGTACCCCATGAGCGTATTGAAGGGGGACAATTCCCGGATGGAGTTCACCGGCGTCACCTTCGCCGGAGCGGGACAGAACCTGGACACCGGAGCCAAGGTGGTGCACATCGGCAGGAACACCAGCAGCTATATGAATACCCGGTCCATCAGCAAGAGCGGCGGCATCAGCACCTTCCGCAGCAGCGTGGTGGTGGAGAGGGGGGCTAAAGGAGCCAAGTCCGCCGTGTCCTGCCAGTCCCTGATGCTGGATTCGGAATCCCGCTCCGATACCATCCCCGCTATGGACATCCGCACCAGGGACGCTGCCATTGGCCACGAGGCCAGGATCGGGGCCATCAGCAACGAGGCGGTGTTCTATCTCATGAGCCGGGGCATGAGCGAGGAGGACGCCCGGGCCCTGATCGTCAGCGGCTTTGCGGACAATGTCTCCAAGGAACTGCCCCTGGAGTACGCGGTGGAGATGAACAACCTGATCCGCCTGGAGATGAAGGGCAGCATCGGTTGAGGGGAAAGGAGCGAAACATATGGATACGATTTTAGTCAATCAGCTCCCCGTGCGTACCTGGAACCGGCTGGGGGTCAATGAGACCGCTCTGCCCTGGGATCAGGCGGCCTCCAGGGAACTGGAGCAGACCCATATCGCCGCCAAGGCGGGCGGGCAGGAGACTGTGCGCCTGTCCGTTCAGGGCGAGGGGGAATACAGTGAAAAAAGTGTTGTGGTGGACGCGGCCAAGGGCAGCAGGGTCACCGTCTATGAAGATCTGCGCTCCCGGCAGCACCTGCTGGTGCGCACCCAGATGAAGGTAGGTCCGGGGGCCAAGGTCCGTCTGGTGCAGCTGCTGGGCACGGAGCAGGACGCCGTCCTGCGCAATGAGGTGTCCGGTACCTGCCAGCAGGAGGGCAGTGTGGAACTGCTCCAGGTCCTGTTGGGCCGGGGTGACGTGTACACCGACAGCCGCTTCGTCCTGAAGGGAGACGGCTCCGCCCTGACGGCGGACATGGGCTATCTGGGGCAGAAGCGCCAGACTGTGGACATCAACCTGACGGCGGATCACTACGGGAAAAAGACCGCCAGTCAGATCAATGCCGCCGGGGCCCTGAAGGACGGGGCGAAGAAGATCTTCCGGGGCACCATCGACTTTAAGACGGGATCTTCCGACTCCGCAGGCAGCGAGCAGGAGACTGTGCTCATGCTGGGGGAGGACGTGGTGAACAAAACCGTCCCCCTGATCCTGTGCGCGGAGGAGAACGTGGCGGGCAATCACGGGGCCACCATTGGTAAGCTGGACGATGATACCCTGTTCTACTTTGAAAGCCGGGGCATTGACCGCCAAACGGCGGAGAATATCCTGGCCCGGGCGTCTATCGAGCGTCTGGCCCGGGCGGTGGGTGACCGGGAGCTGGAGGAGAAGATCATCAACGGACTGAATGAGGAGCTGTAATATGGAACTGAATTACAGAAAAGATTTTCCCCTGTTGGCGAACATGGACGTGGCCTATCTGGACAGCGCGGCCACGGCGCAGCGGCCCCAGTGCGTGCTGGACGCGGAGGAAAAGTTTTACACTACCTGCAATGCCAACCCCCTTCGGGGACTGTATCCCCTGAGCATCGCGGCCACGGACGCCTATGAGAACGCCCGGGAGGCGGTGCGGAGGTTCCTGAACGCCGCCAGTACCAGGGAGATCGTCTTCACCCGCAACACCAGCGAGAGCCTGAATCTGGTGGCCTACAGCTACGGCCTGTCCAACGTGAAGGCGGGGGACGAGGTGCTGGTGTCCATCATGGAGCATCACAGCAACCTGCTGCCCTGGCAGATGGTGTGCCGCCAGACCGGGGCCAAGCTGCGGTTCATCGAGTGTGAGCTGGATGGCAGCGTGGATCTGAACAAGGTGGAGTCTCTCATCAACCGCCGCACCAGGATCGTGGCCATGACCCAGGTGTCCAATGTGTTGGGCCGGGAGAACCCCATTCGTCAGGTGGCGGAGCTGGCCCATAGGGTGGGGGCCGTGATGGTGGTGGACGGCGCCCAGAGCACCCCCCACATGCCGGTAGACGTGCAGGCCCTGGGGGCGGATTTCCTGGCCTTCTCCGGCCATAAGGTGTACGGCCCCATGGGAATCGGCGCTCTGTACGGGCGGGAGGAGCTGCTGGAGCAGATGCCCCCCTTCCTCACCGGCGGCGAGATGATCGAATCCGTTACCCGGGAGGGGGCGGTCTATGCGGAACTGCCCCACAAGTTCGAGGCGGGCACCGTCAATGCGGCGGGAGCCGCGGGGCTTCACGCCGCCCTGGACTATATGGCCCAGGTGGGCTTTGCGGCCATGCAGCAGCGGGAATTGGAGCTGACCCGCCGGGCCATGGAGGGTATGCGGCAGATCCCCCATGTGCACATTCTGGGCTCTGACCAGCCGGAGGAGCACCACGGCATCATAACCTTCACCGTGGATGGGGTCCACCCCCACGACATCGGCCAGATATTGGCCGCCGACGGGGTGAACATCCGGGCTGGCCACCACTGCGCCCAGCCCCTGCTGGCCTATCTGGGGCACCCCTCTACCGCCCGGGCCAGCATCGCCTTCTATAATACGGAGGGGGAGATTGACCGCCTGCTGGCCAGCGTCTCCACCCTGAGGGAGCGGATGGGATATGGAAAATAGAAGCTTTTATAACGAGATCCTCACCGAGCACAACATCCACCCGGAGTTTAAACACGATTTGCCCGATGCCGACATCGTGCTGGAGGGGGTCAACCCCAGCTGCGGGGACGACATCTACCTGAAGCTGAAGCTGGACGGCGACACCATCGCCGACGGCGCCTTTGTGGGGGACGGCTGCGCCATCTCCCAGGCCTCCGCCGACATCATGCTGGGTATGGTCATCGGCAAGAAGAAGGACGAGGCCCTGAAGCTGGGCGACATCTTCCTGCGGATGATCCAGGGGGAGGCCAGCGAGGAGGAGATCGGCCAGCTGGAGGAGGCCGGCGCTCTGCGGGACGTGGCCCACATGCCCGCCCGGGTGAAGTGCGCCGTTCTGGGCTGGCGGACCCTGAAAGAGGCCCTGAACGGGGAGCAAAAGTAGATCAAAAAGCGAATGGCTTCAAGCTTTTACGCCTGAAGCCATTTTTTATATCCCAATTTCATTTCGTGTTCCTTTGCAGGAAAAATACCAGTGTTCCCCGCCCCCGCAGGGGGCGGGGAACACAAAAAAGAATTGGGAGTTTTTTATTTTGCCGGGGGCAGCATATCACCCGGTAGGTCCGTCTGAAACTCTGTCATATTCCCCCAGTAGCGCTTGGGCATATGGGTCTGTCGGCACCTGGGGTTATAGCGCCCCTCGATGGCGATGGTCTTGTAGAAGGCCCGCCACATATCCCGAAAGGCCCGCTCCTGGCCGCTGGGCGGGCCCAGGTGAAAGTCGTCCACGGGCAGGATGGCCCAGCGGCCGGGCTGGGCAAACAGAGCCTCCCGGTGGGTGCGGTCGTAGAGGACGAAGCGTTCAGTGGACAGCCGCCCACAGAAGTGGGGCCGCAGCAGGGGCAGCACCCGGTTCTTGGGGGTGATCTCCCCGGCCAGTACACCCCCGGCGTCGGAAAAGCGGACGAAGCCGGTGAGAAGATGGGCCTCGCTGTTCAGATGCTGCACCGCCCGGCGCACCCGGTCCACCGTGGGATCGGCCAGATCTTTGGTCACAGAGGGGCCCCGTTCGTAGCCCAGCTGAATGAAGCGCCACAGCCACAGCTCCTTGTCCTCCATACAGGTGAGAAAGCCCCGGGAGACCATGTTCTGCCCCGGTCCGCCGAATTTCTCTTTGAAGGAGCGGAACACCCGCTTGGCGTGACTTTGGTGGGTGACCACGGTGCGCTCCAGGTACAGGGAGCACAGGGGACAGCCCTCCGGGCGGAAGTCCGCCGGGGCCTCCCGGTTCACATAAGCCTCATATACACAGGTGAGGAACCCGGCAAAGCTGCCATCGTAGCGGTAGGAGACCTCGGTCCAGTCCATAAGCACCTCCTAACCCGCGGAGCGGGGCGGGTCGAACAGAGACAGCTGCTGGCCGGACAGGGGGGCATCTGTCGGCCCCTCCAAGGCCAGCAGGTGGCGGAGCAGGCCGTCCTCCCGCACCCGCAGACCCACCATGGGCCGGCCGGAGCAGGTGAGGAAATACTGGGCCCGCTTCAGCACTACCCCCAGGCGTTTCAGCCCCTCGAAGGTCAGGGGGCCCACCCGCCGGGCGGTGAGGATCCGGTGGGCGCTGGTGACGCCGATCCCCGGCACCCGCAGCAGGGCCTCGTAGTCCGCCCGGTTCACCTCCACCGGGAAGAACTCCAGATGCCGCAGGGCCCAGCAGCACTTGGGATCCAGCCGGGGATCCAGGTCGGGCTGCGCCTCATCCAGGATCTCCTCCGCCCGAAAGCCGTAAAACCGCAGCAGCCAGTCCGCCTGATACAGGCGGTGCTCTCGCCGGAGGGGCGGAAGGAAGCCCTCCGGTGCGGGCAGCAGGGGGCTGTGGGACACGGGCATATAGGCGGAATAGAACACCCGCTTCAGCTTATACTTGTCGTAAAGGGACTGGGTGAGGGTGAGGATGTGCCGGTCGCTCTCCGGGGTGGCTCCTACGATCATCTGGGTGGACTGCCCCGCCGGGGCGAAGCGGGGAGCCCGGCGGGACAGGCGAAGCTCCTGCCGGGAGACGGTGATGCCGTCTCGGATCTGGGCCATAGGGGCCAGAATGGCCTGTTTGCCCTTGTCTGGGGCCAGCAGGGCCAGGCTGCGCTGGCTGGGCAGCTCGATGTTCACGGACAGACGGTCGGCCAACAGGCCCAGCTGCCGGGTGAGCAGGGGGTCCGCCCCGGGAATGGCTTTGGCGTGGATGTAGCCGCCGAAGCGGTACTTCTCCCGCAGCAGCCGCAGGGCAGCGACCATCCGTTCGGTGGTGTAGTCGGGGCTGACCAGCACGGAGGAGGAGAGAAACAGCCCCTCGATATAATTGCGCCGATAGAAGCCCATAGTCAATTCACATAGCTCTTCAGGGGTGAAGGTGGCCCGGGGCAAGTCGTTGGAGCGGCGGTTGATACAGTATTGGCAGTCGTATACGCAAACATTGGTCATCAGCACCTTCAAAAGGGAGATGCACCGCCCGTCGGCGGAGAAGGAGTGGCAGCAGCCTGGGGCAGTTGTGCTGCCGATAGTGCCTGGCCGCCCGGGGCGGTCCATGCCGCTGGAGGTGCAGGCGGCGTCATACTTGGCGGCGTCGGATAGAATTGTCAGCTTGTCCAGCAGCTCCATGTCTGCACACTCCAGAAAAGAACGTTTGTTTCATTATACCGCGTTTGACACAAAAGTCAACAGGAAATAGAAAAAATGTTCGACCCCACGCAAAGGGGAGGGAGGTGAGAAAATAAACGCAGGAAATGTGAAAATTCGCTTGACTTTTTCTGCCGGTCTGGTATAATATCGCTTGTCCCTGCGAGAGCGGGTACAAATAGCGGGTTTGTGTAAGGGTAGCACAGCAGACTCTGACTCTGTATGTGAGGGTTCGAATCCTTCACCCGCTGCCATATTGAGTGACCAAAATAGATACACTCACCTGAAACCCCTGAGAAATCAGGGGTTTCAGCGTTTTTATGCCCTGTTTT
>CAKUHV010000091.1 GCA_934659445.1 uncultured Oscillospiraceae bacterium
GATACAGGGCGGCCAGCAGGGGCAGGTCCTCCCGCTGCTCCGGCGGCAGTGCGGGACAGCACAGGGCAAAGCCCGCCAGCCCCCCTGTCCCCTGCCACAGACGAAGGGTCACAGGGGCGTTTCCCTCATACCCCGGAGCAAAGCACAGGGCAACGTCCGTTGGGCTGTCTGGCGGCAGGACGGGTACGCCCCACGCGCGGCGCAGCTCCTCCGCGCCCGCCCCCTCCGTCATGGCCAGCCGCCGCACCACGGGGCACAGAAGCCGGGCGGCCCAGGCCGCATCCCCCGACCCGGGCCGCCCCAGCAGGGCCACAGCGGCCCGCTCCGGCGGTTTTTCCAGCCGTTCCAGCGCGGCCAGCGCCAGAGGAGCCGCCATGGCCCGGACCAGCGGACCGGCATCCGGCGGCGTCAGGCCGCAGCGCTCCGCAAGCTCCGGCCACGGGAACCCCTCGGGCAGCAGCACCTGCTCCGCCCCCGCCCTGGCCAGCCGCTTCAGCGCCCGCTCCGCCCGGCGCTTCCCCCACCGGCCGGTGAGCTCCGCGCGGCACTCCAGCACAGGCAGGCCGAGGACCTCTCCCCGCTCTGCCCTGCTCCGGCCGCTTTCCGCCGCCGTCAGCCGTCCCAGCACCACAACACCCCCTCCGCACAGGGTATGCGGAGGGGGCGTCTTTTATGGCCTTAGTGGGACAGCTTCGCCTTTTTGCCGCCGGAGGTGACATACAGCGTCTTGTCCTTGAAGTAATTCACAGGATCCTTCCGGGTGCCGTTCACCCGGACCTCGAAGTGCAGATGGTTGCCGGTGGAGGAGCCGGTGGTGCCCACATAGCCGATGACCTGGCCCTGCTTCACCGTGGCCCCCTCGCTCACCGCCCGCTTGCTCATGTGGGCGTAGAGGGTGGAGGTGCCGTCGCTGTGGGCGACGACCACGTAGTTGCCGTAAGACCCCTTCTTCACCGAGGTGATCACCACGCCGCTCTTGGCGGCATAGATGGAGGTGCCGCCGGGGGCGGGGATGTCGATCCCCGTGTGGTTGTTGGGCTTGCCGGTAATGGGGTGGGTGCGGGAGCCGAACAGAGAGGTCAGGGTGTCGTACCCCGCGGGCAGGGGCCACTGGAAGCCGGATTCGCTGACCACATTGGCGATCTGGGAGGCCAGCTCCTGCTCCTTCCTCCGGATCTCGGCATCGGCGGCGTTGGCGGCGGCCTTCAGCTCTTGCTCCGCCTGCTTCAGCACGCTCTCCTGGCCGCTGATCTCCTTGATCAGGGCGTCCACCTCGTCCTGCTGGCCCTTCAGCTCGCCGCGTCTTGCCTCCTGCTCCGTCTTGGCCGCCTGCTGCTCCTGCCGGGCCTGCTCCACATCGTCCTTTTCCTGCTGGATCTGCTCCTGCAGGGCGATCAGGTCGTTCATCACCTTGTCATCATACTCCATGATCTCCTCCACCATCATGAAGTTGTCCAGCAGGTCGGAGAAGGACTTGGAGGAGAACAGGATGGACCAGTAGGACACGTCGCCCTCCTCCTCCATATACCGCACCCGCTGGCAGAACAGGTCGTACTGCTGCTCCTCCTCGGTCTCCAGCTGGGTCAGCTGGACCTCTTTCTCCCCGATGAGCTGGTCATAGGCGGCGATCTGCTGGGTGATGTTGTCGATCTCCTCCTGGATCAGGTCGATCTGATCCTCCAACAGTTCCTTGCTGTTCAGCGCCTTGCTCTTATCCGCCCGGACGGCCTTCAGCTGGTTCTGGATGTCCTTCTTTTTTGCCGCAATGTCGTTGGCATTTTTTTTCAGGGCGTCGATCTCCTCCTGGGTCACCTTGGCGGCGGAGGAGGGGGCGGTCACCGCCGGGCCGGCCGCCGGCAGCAGCAGGATCAGCGCCAGCGCCGCCGGAAGCAGCCGGCGCAGAAGGGGTCTGTCCTTTCTCATGGGGCGGCCCTCAGTACAGGAAGATGTCTGCCACCATGGGCAGCAGCATCAGCAGCACCATCACCAGAGCCAGCGCGGAGATCACGATCCGCTGCATCTTTTTACGCTTCATACCGTCACCTCATACCTGCAGGAATTTGCGGATGGCCATCAGAGAGCCGCCCACGCCGATCACAAAGCCCGTCACGCCGAAGGCGGCCAGAATATTCTTGGCCATCTCGCCGTAGGGCAGCATTACCATGGGGGACAGGCCGTTGTTCTGGACGATGAGCTTCACCGCCAGTTCATAGACCCCCCACTGGGCGAAGAAGGCCAGCACGGCCCCCGCCAGGCCCAGGATCATGCCCTCTACCACGAAGGGCCAGCGGATAAAGGCGTCGGTGGCGCCGCACATCTTCATGATGGCGATCTCCTCCCGGCGGTAGAATGTAGCCAGCCGGATGGTGTTGGAGATGATGAACAGGGACACCACCAGCAGAATGCCCACCAGCACCACGGCCACGCCGGTGGCGATGTTCCGGGCCATGACAAAGCCGTTGGCGATGTCCACGGCGGCCCGCACGGCGGCCACGCCGGGAATGGCCTTCACCGCCTCTGCCGTTGCGGACATCTGCTGCAGGTCGTCCACATGGATGCGGTAGCGGTCCCGCAGGGCGGTGGCGGGCAGGCGCTCCAGCAGGGAGTTGTCCGCCCGGCCGGCCTTATACTCCTCTAGCGCCTCCTCTCGGGAGACGAAGGCCGCCTGCTTCACATTGGGCACGGCCTCGATCTCCGATCGTAGGGCCTGGGCCTGCTCTGTGGTATAGTCCTCGTCTATGTAAGCCAGAAACTCATTCTCGGCCTCGAAGCTGCCCAGCATCCGGTTCAGGTTCACCGCCAGAAGGGTGAAGGAGCCCATGATGAGCAGACAGGCCACGATCATGCACACGGCCGCAAAGGACATGAACCCGTGGGTGAACACGGAGTGAAACCCCTCGCTGAAATAGTAGCCGGCGTCAAATTTTTTCGCCATTGTAATACCCGCCTGTCTCGTCGCTGATGACGCGTCCGTTTTCGATGGCCACCACCCGCTTGCCGAAGCGGTTGACCAGATTCTTCTCGTGGGTCACCACCAGCACGGTGGTGCCCAGCTCGTTGATGCGCTCCAGCAGCATCATGATCTCCAGAGAGCGCTGGGGGTCCAGATTGCCCGTGGGCTCGTCGGCGATGATCATGCTGGGGTTGTTCACCAGCGCCCGGGCAATGGCCACCCGCTGCTGCTCGCCGCCGGACAGCTCGCCGGGGTAGTTGGCCCCCTTCTTCTCCAGCCCCACCAGCTCCAGCACATAGGGGATGCGGCGGCGCAGCTCCCGGTTGGAGGCCCCCACCGCCTTCATGGCGAAGGCCAGATTGTCATAGACCGTCTTTTTCTCGATCAGGCGGAAGTCCTGAAAGATGATCCCCAGGGTGCGGCGCATATAGGGCACCTGCCGGGGGCGGATATTGTTCAGGTTATAGCCGTTCACCATCAGCCGTCCCTCGGTGGGGGCGATCTCGGCGGTGATCAGCTTGATCACCGTGGACTTGCCGGAGCCCGACGGCCCCACCAGAAAGACGAACTCCCCGTCGTCAATGCGCAGGTTCACGCCCTTCAGGGCCTTGGTCCCGTTTTCATATTCCTTCTGTACGTCGATCAGCCGTACCATGGGCCTGCCTCCTGCCGTTCGGTCTCTTATCCTTCAGACGCTGGACCGCGTTTTTTGTTTCCGTTCCGACGGATCTTTTTTGTCCCGCAGAGCGTACGGCACCGTTCGACCGTCCCTTTCAGTGTAACACAGATCCTGCGTTATGTAAATGCTGTTTTGCCTCCGGACGGATAAAAATTGTAACTTTTTTGTAACCTCTTTTCGCCCGCCGCCCCCGCCTGCCCCGGGGACAGAAAAAAGCCCGCTACAAAACGCAGCGGGCTTTTTTACGGCAAATTACTGCTGGGCCTCCACCTGGCCAAAGGAACGGCCATTGTAGGTCAGACAATTCTTGCACATCCGGTGAGGCAGCCGGAACGCCCCGCACTTGGGGCAGGTCACGATACCGGGAGTCTCCAGCTTCCAGTGGGAGCTGCGCCGCTTATCGCGCCGGGCCTTGGACACTTTTCTCTTAGGAACCGCCATGGTTGACACCTCCTTCGGTTTGCGTGCCCATCCAGGCACTTGGACTTTACATTAGTTTTCCTCAGCTTGATCCAGAAGCTGCGACAGGGCCGCCCACCGGGGGTCTGTCTCAGGTCTGCACCGGCAGGGGCCCAAATTCAAATCGGCTCCGCACTTGGCACACAGCCCTTTACAGTCGTCTGAGCAAAGGTTTTTGGTATCCATTTCGAGGATCAGCACCGTGGACACGACTTCGTCCAGATCCAGTTGGGTGCCGTCCAGCAGGAAGATATCGCTGTCGCTTTCTTCTTCCTCCAGATGGTCGGCCACCAGGGTGTTCAGCGCCACCGTTTTTTCCCGGGAAAAGGCCTTCCCGCAGCGGTCGCACACCAGCTCCAGCGTGGAGCGGATCGTCCCCTCCAGCACAAGGGCGCCGGCGTGGTTGGTCACGCAACCCTGGACATGGACGGGGTGGGCAAAGGGCTTACGTCCGTAAAACTCCAGGTCGGACAGATCCATCTGATCGTCAAAGGACTTCTTCCCGTCGGGGACATGGATGATGTCCTTCAATTCCAGACGCATAGCTTCCTCCCGGGGCACACGGGCCCATACTCGCATAATGGTACGGAGAGTATTATACTGAATCCGGGACATAATGTCAAACCTTTTTTATGGTTGACAAATATATTTTTTTCGTGCAAGCTATCTACAGGCTGTGCCGCCCCCTCCCGGCCGGGCGGCAAAAGATCAGCCCTTTTGAAGAGGATCTGCCATGAAGGAATTTACCATATCCCAAAACGACGCCGGACAGCGGCTGGACCGCTGGCTGGCCAAGACTCTGCCCCTGCTGCCCGCCCCCCTGGCCCAGAAATATATCCGGCTGAAGCGGGTCAAGCTAAACGGCAAAGGGGCCAAACGGGACGCCCGGCTGAATGTGGGCGACGTTCTGCAATTATATATCAACGACGAGTTCTTTGACAAGCCCACGCCGGAAAACGCCTTTCTCTCTTTGTACCAGCCCAGGCTGAATATCCTCTATGAGGACGAAAACATCCTCCTGCTGGACAAGCGCCCCGGCATGGTGGTGCACCCCGACGAGAACGAGCGGGTGAACACCCTTCTGACCCACCTGCAGGCCTATCTGTACCAGAAGAAGGAGTGGTCCCCCTACTGGGAGAACTCCTTTGCCCCCGCCCTGTGCAACCGCATTGACCGGAACACCGGCGGCATCGTCATCGCCGCGAAGAACGCCGAGGCCCTGCGGGTGATGAACCAGAAGATCCGTGATCGGGAGCTGAACAAGTACTACCTCTGTGTGGTGCAGGGCAAAATGCCCCGGAAGGAGGGCAAGCTGGAGGGCTATCTCTGGAAGGACGAGGTGAAGAAGCAGGTCTACGTCCGCAGCAAGCCCCAGCCCGGGGCCAAGACCGCCGTGACCCTCTACCGGGTGCTGACGGAGGGGAACGGTCTGTCCCTGGTGGAGTGTGACCTGATCACCGGGCGGACCCACCAGATCCGCGCCCAGTTTGCCGCTGCGGGCCACCCCCTCATCGGCGACGGCAAGTACGGCAGCGAGCGGGAGAACCGGAGGTACGGCCGCCACGGACAGGCCCTGTACTCCTATAAGCTCACCTTCCGCTTTACCACCGACGCCGGGCCCCTGGCCGATCTGGACGGGCGCACCTTCCAGGTGGACAATGTGGACTTTGTGGAGGAATTTTTCCCGGGATATACCTTGCAGGAATAAAACAGGCCCCCGCACAGAAAATTCTGTGCGGGGGCTGCTGCGTGCAGAACACAGAACGCAGGGCAAGGGCTCTGCCCTTGCCGGGACAGGGCCGCCCCCCGCTTCGCTGGGCCTGCGCGGGGGCTCCAAAATTGCGCCCGGTGCGGCAATAAAGTCCCTGCGTCTATCCTCAGTTCAGGAAATCCTTCAACTTTTTGCTGCGGCTGGGGTGGCACGTCGTCGATGCAAGCTCCGGATCCTTCGCTTCCGCCTGTGGCGAAAGCTCTCTCCCTGCGCTGCATCTCCTCTCCCCCACGCAGCCCGCTTCGCTGGGCCTGCGCGGGGACCCCAAAGCTGCGCCGCAATACGCCAAAAGCAGTCTGTTTTCTCTTTAGTTCAAGAAATCCTTCAACTTTTTGCTGCGGCTGGGGTGGCGCAGCTTTCTGAGGGCCTTGGCTTCGATCTGGCGGATGCGCTCACGGGTCACGTTGAACTCCTTGCCCACCTCCTCAAGGGTGCGGGTGCGGCCGTCCTCGATGCCGAAGCGCAGCTTCAGCACCTTCTCCTCCCGGGGGGTCAGGGTGGACAGCACCTCCACCAGCTGCTCCTTCAGCAGGGTGAAGCTGGCGGCCTCGGCGGGCTCGGAGGCGTCCTCGTCGGGGATGAAGTCGCCCAGATGGCTGTCCTCCTCCTCGCCGATGGGGGTCTCAAGGCTGACGGGCTCCTGGGCGATCTTCAGGATCTCCCGTACCCGCTCTACGGGCATGTTCATCTCGGCGGCGATCTCCTCGGGGGTGGGGTCGTGGCCCAGCTCCTGCAGCAGCTGGCGGGACACGCGGATGACCTTGTTGATGGTCTCCACCATATGGACGGGGATGCGGATGGTGCGGGCCTGGTCGGCGATGGCCCG
>CAKUHV010000092.1 GCA_934659445.1 uncultured Oscillospiraceae bacterium
TCCCCCTGGGGCGTGGGCTACCCCGGCTGGCACATCGAGTGCTCCGGCATCTCCATGAAGTACAACGGGGAGTATCTTGACCTGCACTGCGGCGGCATCGACAACGCCTTTCCCCATCACACCAACGAGATCGCCCAGTCCGAGAGCTATCTGGGCCACCCCTGGTGCCCCCAGTGGTTCCACGTGGCCCATCTGAACACCAACCACGGCAAGATGTCCAAGTCCAAGGGGGAGTTCCTCACGGTCTCTTTGCTGGAGGAGAAGGGCTATGACCCCGTGGCCTACCGGTTCTTCTGCCTGCAGAGCCACTACCGCAAGGCACTGGTGTTCACATGGGAAAATCTGGACAACGCCGCCGCTGCCTTCAACAAGCTGATCGCAAAGATCGCCGCCCTGAAACCCGGCGAGGGCGAGGTGGATCAGGCCGTGTTTGCGGAGTATAAGGAGAAGTTCGACCGGCAGCTGGGCAACGACCTGAACACCTCCATGGGGGTCACCGCCCTGTACGACGTGCTGAAGGCCAAGACCAGCGACGCCACCAAGCTGGCCATTCTGGACAGCTTCGACCAGGTGCTCAGCCTGGATCTGCTGAAGAAGGCTGCTAAGGTGCGAGAGGAGCAGGCCAAGGCCAAGTCCAGCGTTTCCGCCGGCTATACCGTCACCGGCGAGGGCGACCCCGCTGTTGATGCCAAGGTGATGGCCCGGTACGCGGCCAAAAAGGCCAAGAACTTTGCCGAGGCCGACCGCATCCGCGACGAGCTGAAGCAGCAGGGCGTGGAGATCACCGACGTGCCCGGCGGCGCGGTGTGGAAGCGCGTCTGACCGCCGCCGCACCCGCATAGGGGTAAACAGGCGCGGAGCGCCGATCAGAAATGAGAACGGCCCGCCCTCCGGAGGTCCTCCGGGGGGCGGGCTTCCCTGTTCCATATTGCTGTCCGGGCGGCCTTTTTCCGGAGGGGACTTTCCTTCGCCGGAGGAATGTGGTACAATAAACAAACTCCCGCGGCAGTCAGGCCGCGGCAGGAAGGGAGGCGGCGGCCATGAAAGAGCGACAGTCCCCGCCGGACAGGGCGGACGGGAGCAAGCTGCCCTTCGGCGAGGTGCTGGACAACATCGACGTGGGGATCGTAGTGTACGACCGGGACGGGAACTTCGTCTTTGTCAACCGGGTGATGATCAACTGGCGCAACATTCCCCGAAACGAGTATCTGAAGATGAACGTGCGGGACTTCTACGGCTTCATCGACGTGTGTGTCTACGATCTGGTGCAGCAGAAAAAGCAGACGGTCAGCCGTTTGCAGTATTATCAGGACTGCCAGAAGCCCAACGGCCCCACCCGTATGCGTATCGTCACCGGAACGCCGCTGTTCGACGGCTCCGGCAGCATCAAGTATGTCATCACCATGCTGCAGGACGTGCAGGATTTTCAGGACCTGTATAAGACCCTGCTGAAGCAGACCAATATTCTTTATGAAGGCGCGGGCAAGCCCAAGCTGGCACCGCCGGCCTATCCGGACAGCATCGTGGCCGAGAGTCAGGAGCTGAAGCAGGTGTTCGCCATTGCCGACAGCGTGGCCCCGCTGGACTCCAGCGTGCTCATCTGCGGGGAGTCGGGCAGCGGCAAGGAGGTCTTTGCCCGCTATATCCACGAGCACAGCGGCCGCCGGGACAAGCCCATGATCACGGTGAACTGTGCCGCCTTCTCTGAGAGCCTGATCGAGTCGGAGCTGTTCGGCTATGAAAAGGGCAGCTTTACCGGCGCCAATAAAGAGGGCAAGGTGGGTCTGATCCAGGCCGCGGACGGGGGCACCCTGTTTCTGGACGAGGTGAACTCCCTGCCCATGAGCATGCAGGGCAAGATCCTGCGGGTGATCGAGGAAAAGAGCGTGCAGCGGGTGGGGGCCATCCACGCGAAGAAGGTAGACTTCCGCCTGATCGCCGCCACCAATCAGGACCTGCACCGGCTGGTGGACAAGGGGGAGTTCCGCCGGGACCTGTATTACCGGCTGAACGTGCTGCCCCTGACCATCCCGCCCATCCGCCGGCGGCGGGACGACATCGTCCCCCTGTGCCTGTACTTTCTGGATTATTTCTGCAAGAAGTACAACCTGAAGAAGAAGTTTTCTCAGTCGGTGCTCCGGCAGGTGCGGGAGTATAGCTGGCCCGGCAACGTGCGGGAGATCCGCAACTTTGTGGAGCGGGTGGTAGTCATGACGCCCTATACCACCACCGAGATCAGCAGCATCCCCGAGGGGCTGCTGTTTGACGAGGGCACCGGGGAGGAGGAGCGCGAGCCCCGCCGGGAGCGGCAGGGGCGGGAGCGCACCGCCCCCATCGGGGAGGAGGCGGTGACCCAGGCCCTGAAGCTGTTCGGCGGCAACCGGACCAGAGCGGCGGACTATCTGGGCATATCCCGGCGGTATCTGCAATACAAGATCCGGGAATATGGCCTGCCCGCCCGCTATACCCGGGAGTCTTAGGGCGGTGTTGCCTTAGTCCAGCGGACAAGAGAAAACGTCTGACATCTGTATAAAAAACCCGCTCCGGAGGAAAAACCGGGGCGGGTTTTTGTGCATGGCTACGATTCACGAAAAAAGCACAAAAAATTTTTTCTTTTTTGAAGGAAATCGGAAAAGAAAATCGTATATAGAGATAGAGAACGGCGGTTCCCGGCTCCGGCTTGCGCTCCCCGCACCGAGGGGCGGGAACATGAAAAGAGATCGGGAGCACGGAAAAAGCAGCGGGCGGCGCCCGCAGAGAGGAGGATGCCCATGACCCTGCGAGAGCAGACCCAGCAGCGGGAGGCACAGACCCTGTCCCCCATGGCCTGCCTGTCCCGGAACACCCGGGGGCGGCAGCGGCCGGAGGAGGAGTGCCCCATCCGCACCCCCTTTCAGCGAGACATCGACCGCATCGTCTACTGCAACGCCTTCCGGCGGCTGAAGCACAAGACCCAGGTGTTTTTACAGCCCGAGGGGGACCACTACCGCACCCGCATGACCCACACGCTGGAGGTCACCCGCATCGCCCGCACCATCGCCCGGGGCCTGTCCCTGAACGAGGACCTTACCGAGGCCATCGCCCTGGGCCACGACCTGGGCCACACCCCCTTCGGCCATGCGGGAGAGCGGCTGCTGAACGAGATCATGCCCGGGGGCTTTGCCCACTATAAGCAGTCCCTGCGGGTGGTGGAGCGGCTGGAGAAGAACGGCGAGGGGCTGAATCTGACCTGGGAGGTACGAAACGGCATCGTCTGCCACACCAAGGGGCCCCAGGCCCAGACGCTGGAGGGGCAGGCGGTGCGTCTGGCCGACCTGATCGCCTATATCAACCACGACATTCAGGACGCCCTGCGGGGGGGCGTGATCTACCCCATGGACATCCCGCTGGAGGCGTCGGAGGTGCTGGGCTACACCCACTCCGAGCGCATCGCCGCCCTGGTGACCGACGCCATCCAGGCCAGCGCGGGACAGGACCACATCTGCCAGTCCCCGGAGAAGGAGCAGGCCCTGATGCTGCTGAAGGACTTCATGTTCGACAGCGTGTATACCAATCCCATGTGCAAGGGGGAGGAGGGCAAGGCCCAGGAGATGCTGCGCATGATGTTTGAGCATTACCGCCGGGATCCCAATGCTCTGCCCGCCGATTTTCAGGACATCCGGGCGGCAGAGGGGGACGACCGCGCCATCTGCGACTACATCGCCGGCATGACGGACGTATTTGCGGTGGAGAAGTTTAAGGAGCTGTTCCTGCCCATGAACTGGACGGTGAAGTAGAAGCCGGCGTTTTTCTCTCCGGCCCGATGAGGGCATCGGGCCCTACATGATGTGTTGAGCGGATGCTGTGCAGCACCAATAACTGGACGGTGAAGGAAACAGCAGTCCACAGGCAATGTGGTTTGGAGAGAGATTGTCATTGCGAGCCAGTGTGCACACTGGCGTGGCAATCCGTTTTCCGATCCACTCGGATACGGATTCCCACGGCAGTGACAAATGTTGGCTGAACTGAGCAATATGGATCAAAAAGAGGATAAATTCCCCAAAACCGGCTAAAAAAGAGAAAGGAGGGGACACTTTGGCCATTCCCGAGCAATTTATCGAGGAGCTGATGGCCCGCACGGACATTGTGGATCTGGTTTCGGAGTATGTGCGGCTGAACAAAAAGGGAAACAGCTATTGGGGCCTGTGCCCCTTCCACGGAGAGAAGACCCCCTCCTTCCATGTGGTGCCCGATCGGCAGATTTTCAAGTGCTTCGGCTGCGGCAAGGGCGGCGGGGCCATCAACTTCATCATGGAGCTGGAAAACCTGCCCTATCGGGACGCGGTGGCCGTGCTGGCTAAGCGGGCGGGCATGGCCATGCCGGAGGACTCCTTCTCCCCCGGAGCCGCCGAGCGGCGGAAGAAGCTGCTGGAGATCAACCGGCAGGCCGCCCGCACCTTCCACAAATGGCTCAACGCCCCGGAGGGGGCCGCCGGACTGGCCTATTTGCAGAGGCGGGGCCTGTCCCGGGGCACCATCACCCGGTTCGGTCTGGGCTTTGCCCCGGAGGGGTGGGACAACCTGATCCGGGAGCTGGGGCAGCAGGGCTATGACAAGCGGGACCTGCTGGACGCCGGTCTGGCGGTGAACAACAAGGACGGGCGGATCTATGACCGCTTCCGCAACCGGCTGATGTTCCCCATCATCGACGTGCGGGGAGAGGTCATCGGCTTCGGCGGCCGGGTGATGGACGACTCCCAGCCCAAGTATCTCAACTCCCCGGACACTCCGGTGTACAACAAGAGCCGGAATATGTTCGCCCTGAACATCGCCAAGGGCAGCAAGGCGGGGCGGGCCATCCTTACCGAGGGGTATATGGACACCATTGCCCTGCATCAGGGGGGCTTTGACAACGCGGTGGCCTCTCTGGGCACCTCTCTGACTGCGGAGCACGCCCAGCTGCTGTCCCGGTATTTCAAGGAGGTCGTTATCTCCTACGACGGGGACGGCGCCGGGGTGGCCGCCGCCCAGCGGGCCATCCCACTGCTGGAGAAGGCGGGACTGAAGGTGAGCGTGCTGAAAGTCACCGGAGCCAAGGACCCGGACGAGTTCATCAAGGCCTACGGACGGGACGCCTTCGCCCGCCTGCTGGATCAGAGCGAGAACCAGGTGGACTACCGTCTGGACCAGCTGAAGCGGAAGTTCAATTTAGAGGACGACACCCAGAAGGTGGCCTTTTTGCAGGAGGCCGCCCGTATGCTGGCCACTCTGCCCAGCGCGGTGGAGCGGGAGATCTACGGCGGCCACGCCGCCCAGATGGCCGGGGTGTCCGCCGAGGCGGTGTCGATGGAGATCAAAAAGGCCCTGCGCCAGCGCCTGCGGAAAGAGGAGAAGCAGCAGGAGCGCCGGGACCTGACCCCCGCCGCCCAGCTCCAGCCCAGGGCCCGCGCCCTGCGATATGAGAATATGCGCTCCGCCCGGGCGGAGGAGGGGGTGCTGCGGCTGCTGCTGATGGACCCCGCCCTGCTGGCGGATATGGAGGACCTGAAGGGGGAGGAGTTCTCCTCCCACCTGCTGGGGCGGGTGTTCGACCTGCTGGCGGGCCGCATCCGCAGCGGCCTGTCCCCGGGGCTTGCGGCTCTGGCGGGCAGTCTGGAGCCGGAGGAGATGGACCATCTGGCCTATGTGGCCGGGCAGCCCGAGGACATTTCCAACGGCCGGCGGGCCGCGGCGGACTACATAGCGGTCATCCGGGACGAGGGCCTGCGCCGGCGGGCCGCCGGCGGGGACGACCTGCTGCTGGCGGCGCAACAGAGATTGTTAAAGAAAAAAGCATATATGGAGGAGCACACATGAGCGTCAAAAAGACCGGAACGGGATACACCATCACCGAGGAGCAGAAGAACAAGGCGGACAAGCAGATCCTGGCCCGCATGGAGGCGGGCAAGGGCGAGATCATGAAGCTGGTGGAGGGCGTGCCCGGGTCTGAAAAGCTGACCGAGCTGATCGAGCGGGGCAAGAAGAAGGGCAGCCTGTCCTCCTCCGAACTGCTGGACGTGCTGGAGAGCCTGGATCTGGGCTCCGAGCAGATGGACAAGATCTATGACACGCTGGAAAATCTGGGCATCGACACCGCGGGGGAGGACTACATCCCCGAGATCACCGAGGGGACCGAGCCCTCTCTGGAGGCCATTGAGGAGATCCCCGAGGAGGAGGTGGTGGACCCTAATGCCATGGCGGACTCCTTCGGCACCGACGACCCCGTGCGTATGTATCTGAAGGAGATCGGCAAGGTGAACCTGCTGACCTCCGAGGAGGAGATCGCCCTGGCCCAGAAGATGGACGCGGGTAACGCCGCCAAGGAGCAGCTGGAGGAGCTGGAGAAGGCCGGGGAGGAGATCCCGGAGGAGACCCGCACCGAGCTGAACAAGCTGATCAAGGAGGGGGAGAAGGCCAAGCAGAAGCTGGCCGAGGCCAACCTGCGTCTGGTGGTGTCCATCGCCAAGCGGTATGTGGGCCGCGGGATGCAGTTCCTGGACCTGATCCAGGAGGGCAACCTGGGCCTCATCAAGGCGGTGGAAAAATTCGACCACACCAAGGGTTTCAAATTCTCCACCTACGCCACCTGGTGGATCCGGCAGGCCATCACCCGTGCCATCGCCGACCAGGCCCGTACCATCCGCATCCCAGTGCACATGGTGGAAACC
>CAKUHV010000093.1 GCA_934659445.1 uncultured Oscillospiraceae bacterium
GTCGAGTCCGCCCCCACCACGCGCCCGCTGACCAGACCTTTTTCGATGCACTGCCCCACGACTTCTTCAAATAACCTTGCACCAAAATCGCAAAAGTTGTGGTGTATCAGCGGGAAAAACCTTGAAAAACGAGGGCTTTTCTGCTACAATCAGGCACACTGAATGAGCGAGACTATGGCGCAGGAGCTCCTACACCATATATGCCATTCCTGATACCATCGCTTCGGATTCCTTAGTCCTTCCAATTTTGTGATTAGTCCGGGTGGGATTTTGCGCACCTTGCGTTTTGATGTGCCTTAGTCCGACTGTGTTTGCTGGATATTCGCTCCGTTAGGTCAATTCCCCACAATGAAGCCCTGAGCACCTGAACCCATTGCGACGCAAGGACTTCATGCGGGACGGGAACCGATTTACCACTTTTGACCCAAAAGACCCCCATCTGCTGGCAGCGGAGCTGCGCGGCAGCTGGGGGCTTTTGCTTGACTCTTAGTAAATAAAATAGTCGTGGAACATCAGGGCGATGGACATATAGATGCGGGTGTAGTAGTCCTCCAGGTCCAGACCGCAGATGGCAGTGATCTTGGACAGGCGCTTGATCAGGGTGTGCCGGTGGATGAACAGCTGGTTGGCTGTGCGGGTCATGTTGCAGCTGCTGGACAGATAGATGCGCAGGGTCTGAACATAGTTGGTGCTGTTGGACTTGTCATAGCTCAGCAGCAGCTGCAGGGCCTGATTGTCCAGCACCACCGAGGAGTCGTTCAGATGCAGGCTGCCCAGCATCTTGATGAAGCGGATGCTCTGATAGGAGCACACGCCCCGTCTGGCCTTGACCTGACGCAGGGTGGACAGACTCTCCACCGCGTGCTGCAGCTGCACGAACAGCCGCTCGGGGGAGCGCAGATGCTCCGTGCCCATATAGAAGCTGGCGCCGTTGGCCTCTGACAGCAGGGTCAGCTTGATGTTCAGCTCATACAGCATGGCCTGGGCGGCCTCGGGGGAGTGGGTGGACAGGAACACATACCGCTGCCGGGGCAGCTCGCAGTAGGTACACACGCGGCTCTGGGCCTGGATATAGGAGCGCACCTGAGAGAAGGCGTCCTTCCACTGCCGCTCGTCGGTGTTGGAGTAGTTCACCGGCTCCAGCAGCATCAGCTGCACAGACTGTTCCCCGTGGTCGGGGAAAATGACCTCCGGGTCCCGGCTGATGGACTGGGTCAGAAAGGCATAGGCCTGCTTCATCACGGTGTCATCCCAGCCCTGCTGCTGGCTGGGGGCAAACAGGGGCATCAACACGTGCAGAATGTCGGAAAAGCTCACCGTATCCGGCATGGCCATAAGGGGCAGATTGGCGGCGTCCGCCTGGTCGATCAGATAGTCGGGCACCTGCTCCAGAAAGGAGCCGGTCAGGATGACCAGCCCGCTGATCTCCCGCAGGGACAGCTGCTGGATCAGCCCGTGGAACTTCTCCTGATCGGACAGGCCGTAGCCGGAGGTGAACAGCAGCTCGCCCGGCTGCAGGGACTCGGTGCGGCGCAGTACATCCATGCTGTTGACCCAGCAGATCTTGTTGTCGCTGCCCTTCTGTCCTGCAAGAAGCTTCAGGCCGGGCAGGAGATGCTGACTGACGAGAGCCTGCACGGTAAGGACCATAGAACGACCTCCCTTTCAACTATAAGTATATACCTATTCTACTACAAAAAAGAGAAAAATCAACCCCGGAAAAACGACAAAGTGTCCACCGGTAAAAGAACGGAAGGGGAGAAGAGAACAACGAAATATTGTACACTTTTTTAACAATTTTATGTCTACCAATCGTTGGTTAGCTTAAAACAACCGCCCGGCTCAGGTGTTAAATGCGAGAAAAGTCGATGTGAAAATCGACAAAACGTCCACCAAACAAGGCAAAAGGTGCATATTATGTCTCTTGAAATCGGGAAAATTTTTTTGTACAATATACACAAAATAGGAATGTTATGAGACCGCCGCAAACGCCGGTCTGCCGCCGCTGCCATAACGTCCCGTTTTAATCAACAGAAAAGAGGTTGAAAGAATGGCTCATAAAGTATTGATCACGGAAGCTATCAATGAAAAGGGCATCAATTTCCTGCGGGACCAGGGGTACGAGCTGGTCATGGGCACCGGCCCCAGCGAGGAGACTCTGCTGAAGGAGCTGGCCGGCTGCGACGGCGCACTGACCCGCAACGGCAAGTTTACCCGTAAGGTGTTCGAGACCTTCCCCCAGCTGAAGGTAGTGGCCATGCACGGCGTGGGCGTGGACGGCATCGACGTTGACGCCGCCACCGAGCACGGCGTGCAGATCACCAACGCCAACGATTCCAACTCCACCTCCGTGGCCGAGTATGCCATCTGTATGCTGCTGATGATGGCCAAGCATATGGAGACCTATGTAGAGGGCACCAAGGCCGGCAGGAAGGACGAGGTCCGCAAGGTCTATGGCAACGACGTGCGGGGCAAGACTCTGGGCCTGGTTGGCTGGGGCAAGATCGGCAAGAAGGTCGTTGACATCGCCAGCAAAGGCCTGGGCATGAAGGTCATCGCCTATAACCGCCACATCACCGAGAACCAGGAGCAGGACTTCGGCTATCTGACCCCCAATATGAAGGAGCTGTTTGCCAACGCCGACTTCATCTCTCTGCACCTGCCCGGCTCCGCCGCCACCCACCACATGATCAACGCCGAGCTCATCGGCCTGATGAAGCCCACCGCCTACCTCATCAACTGCGGCCGGGGCGAGGTGGTGGACGAGGCCGCCCTGATCGAGGCTCTGAAGGAGCACAGGATCCAGGGCGCCGCGCTGGACGTGGTAGAGACCAATCTGCCCGCCGACGACAACCCCCTGCTGAAGATGGACAACGTGATCGTCACCCCCCACACCGCCGCCTTTACCACCGAGGCGCTGGAGAACATGGCCTATCAGGCCGCTCTGGGCGTATACGAGACCCTGGAGGGCAAGCCCGTCACCTTCCCCATCAATAAGCTGCACTGATCGCCTGCGCCGGTCCCCCGCCTGCCCGGCGGCGGGGGGACGGGAGCGATCTTCCGCCGGGAAGCAAATGGAGAAAAGAGGTTTTTAATTATGCATATCAGAGTTTACGGCGTACAGCCCGACGAGATGCCCGCTTACGAGGCTGCCAAGGAAAAGTATGGCTTTACCTTTGAGTTCGAGTCCACTCCGCTGAGCGAGGCCACTGCCGATCAGGTGAAGGGCTGCGAGGGCCTGATCATCCTGACCAACTGCCATGTGACCGAGCCCGTGGCCAAGACTCTGGCCGCCAACGGGGTGAAGTACATCGCCTGCCGCTCCGCCGGCAGCGACAACGTGGACTACAACGCGGTCGTGAAGTATGGGATGCAGTGCGCTCACGTGCCCGCCTACGCCCCTGCCGCCATCTCCGAGCACACCATCATGCTGGCGCTGGAGGTGCTGCGTCACGCCAAGCTGTCCAACAAGAAGGTCGCCTCCGGCGACTTCACCATGGCCGGTCTGAAGGGCCGCCAGCTGGGCAACCTGACCGCCGGCGTGCTGGGCACCGGCCGGATCGGCCGGGTGACCATGTCCATCCTCAACGGCTTCGGCACCAAGGTGCTGGGCTGGGACCCCTTCCCCAATGATGCCGCCGCCAAGCTGTGCACCTATGTGGAGAAGGACGAGCTGCTGAAGACTGCTGACATCATCTTCCTGCACTGCCCCCTGACCGACGACAGCTACCACCTCATCAACGAGGAGACGCTGGCCATGATGAAGGACGGCGCCGTGCTGATCAACACCGCCCGGGGCGGTCTGGTGGACCTGCCCGCCGTGCTGAAGGCTCTGGAGAGCGGCAAGCTCAGTGGCTTCGGCTTCGACGTTCACGAGAACGAGGTGGAGTTCGTCCGCAAGAAGGTGCCTCTGGACCAGATCCACGACCCCGTGTTCAAGACTCTGCTGGAGCGTGACGACGCCATCTACAGCGCCCACGTGGCCTTCTATACCGACGCCGCCATCCTGAACATGATCGAGGTCTCTCTGGACAACCTGAAGGAGTACGAGACCACTGGCAAGTGCCGCAACGAGGTCAACCCCCAGGGCTTCTGAGCCGGGCCGGAAATACGCCCCGCCCCGGCGGGACGGGGCGCCCCAAAATGATCGAAAGAGGTGTTTTTCATGAGAGATATGGTCGCCGAATATACTAAGCGCCTTGAGCCGTCCGCCATCCGCGCCGTGCTGGACCGCGCCGCCGCCCTGCGGGCAGAGGGTCGTCCCATCGTCCCCTTCAGCGCCGGTGAGCCCGATTTCCCCACCCCCACCCCCATCAAGAAGGCCACCGAGCAGGCCATCGAGGACAACTTCAGCCACTACTGCTCCAACCGGGGCATCCCCGAGCTGCGGGAGCTGTTGGCCAAAAAGCTGAAGGACGAGAGCAAGGTGGAGTACGACCCCGCCACTGAGATCATCGTCACCAGCGGCGGCGCCGAGGCCCTGAACAACGCCATCCTCACCTTTGTGGGCCCTGGGGACGAGGTCATCGTGCCCACCCCCGCCTTCGTCACCTATAAGAATCTGGCCAAGTTTGCCGGCGGCGTGTTCGTAGACGTGCCTCTGCGGGCGGAGGACAACTTCCAGCTGAACGCCGACGAGATCGAGAAGGTCATCACCCCCAAGACCAAGATGATCGTGGTCAACAACCCCAACAACCCCTCCGGCGCTGTCTACACCCGCGAGACCCTGGAGAAGGTGGCCGCCCTGGCGGTGAAGTACGACCTGCTGGTGCTGTCCGACGAGATGTACAGCCGTCTGGTGTACGACGACGCGGAGTTCGTCTCCATGGCCGCCCTGCCCGGTATGCGGGAGCGCACCATCATCGTCACCGGCTTCTCCAAGACCTACGCCATGACCGGCTGGCGTCTGGGCTATCTGGCTGCCGACAAGAAGCTGTGCGACTGGATGATTAAGACCCACCAATATTCCACCACCAACTCCCCCACCTTCATCCAGGTGGGCCTGGTCCACGCCCTGCAGGACCCCCAGACGGAGAAGGAGGTCCAGATCATGTTGGACGCCTTCGCCAAGCGCCGCAAGAATATCCTGGCCGGCCTGAAGAAGATCCGTGGCCTGAAGGTCATCGAGCCCAAGGGCGCCTTCTATGTGCTGGTGGATGTGTCCGGCACCGGGCTGACCGGCAAGGACTTTGCCATGCGCCTGCTGGAGGAGCACAACGTGGCCACCGTGCCCGCTATCGGCCTGGGCGACGCCTGCGGCGACTTTATCCGCATCTCCTACGCCGCCTCCGACGAGAATATCGTCCGGGGCCTGGAGAATATCGAGGCTTTTGTCAAGTCTCTGGGTGTGTGAGCCATCCCCTCAAAGCAGATCGGTTCCGCCGTCTCTCCGCCCGTCAGGGCGGAGAGACGGCTCATTTTGTGATCTGTGGTTCGTGGAAAGAAAGCTGCAGGGCGGAGCATCCGAAGATGCTCCACCCTGCAGCTGAGACTGTCAAAAAAGTAGTGGAACGTAGAGATACGGGAAGGAAGATAGTTACGAAAGAAACCCAGGAAGGGTGTCTTTCGTTTTTGATCATAAGATTTTGAAGATTTGAAAAAGATTCAAGATCTTGCTCAGCTTGGCGAAAAGACTTTTTCGACAAGCTGAGCCGCAGGGCGGAGCATCCTCGGATGCTCCGCCCTGCGGCTTTTTGGGAATGAGGTGAAATGGCAGATCAGGCGCAGCCTGATTTACAGCTTTTCCAGCAGATATTTGGCGCAGTAGTCAGCCATGTCCTGGTCCTCGGCCGCGCTGCGGCCGCCGACGCCCACAGCGCCGTAAGATACGCCGTTCTTGTCGAAGAGCGGGGCGCCGCCGGGCACGCCGGTCACATTAGGCAGAAGGAATTCAGAGGGGGCCACGCCCATATTGCGGCACAGCTCGCCGATCTGGGTGGAGGTGCGGCCGAACTGGGCGGCGGTATAGGCCTTGCCCGCGGCCAGCTTGCCGCCGCGGGAGGGGGTACCGTCCATCTGCAGCAGAAATACCTGATCGCCGGCCTCGTCAGCCACGCACAGGACGATGGGCTTTCCGTTTTCACGGGCGATCTTGTTCAGCACGTGGTTGGCCAGATCAAGGAACTGGGCGTGCGTGATCCTGCGGATCATAAAAATAGCCTCCTTTTCAGCAGTTGTTCAGTGGACCGCGGGCGCCCCGGAGGGAGCGCTCGGCGGACGGGAGAGAGATCACTTCTTCTCGGGATACTCGTACCAGCCCTTGCCGGTCTTGCGGCCGTACTCGCCCTTGATGACCTTGTCCACAACGCAGAAGCTGGGCATATCGTTGGGGTCGCCGCTCTCGGCGTAACGGTCGCGGCGGACATAGTAGTTCACGTCCAGACCGGTCATATCCATCAGCTTGAAGGGGCCCATGGGGTAGCCCAGACCCTTTTCGCAGGCGGTGTCGAT
>CAKUHV010000094.1 GCA_934659445.1 uncultured Oscillospiraceae bacterium
CTCATGGGCTTCTTCGCCTTCAACCTGAAGACCGACATCATCCTGACCGGTATCGCCGTGAACATGATCGGCTCCGGCGGCACCCTGTTCCTGGTGAAGGTCATCACCAACATGACCGAGGGTAAAGCCATGGCCTCCACCACCTCTCTCATCACCGCCGTTCATCAGATCCCCTCCTGGAACATCCCCATTATCAAGGATATTCCCGTGGTGGGCGAGATCCTGTCCGGCCACTGCATCCTGACCTATATCGCCTTCCTGCTGGTGTTCCTCACCTGGGTACTGCTGTATAAGACCCCTCTGGGCCTGAACATCCGCTCCGTGGGCGAGAATCCCAACGCCGCCGCCTCCGTGGGCGTGAGCGTACTGAAGATCAAGTACATCGCCATTGCCTTCTCCGGTCTGATGGCCGGCTTCGGCGGCGCGTTCATGTCCATGTACTACGCTATGGGCTGGTCCCTGGACATGGTGGCCGGCCGCGGCTTCATCGCACTGGCGGCCCAGGCCATGGGCGGCGGAGAGCCTTTGGGCTCCATGCTGTCCGCCCTGATCTTCGGCTTTGCCCAGGCCCTGAGCATCAAGGTCTCCTCCAGAGGCATCGACTCCAACCTGGTCACCCCCATCCCCTATCTGGTGACCATTCTGGGTCTGGTGGTCTTCGCCCTGATCATCCGCAGCAAGGTGAAGCGGCAGCACTCCGCCGCCGCCCTGAAGGACGCGGAGCAGAAGTGATTTTCCGGCGTCTGCCGCCCCGGCGCTGCCGGGGCGGCAGATGTTCTTTACAGAGAGGAATGATACCGTGAGCAAATCAAAAAAGATCCCCCTGATCCTGGACGGCGACCCCGGCCACGATGACGCCATCGCCTGGATGCTGGCCCGGGCCAACCCGGTGTTTGACATCCGGGCCGTGACCACCTGCGCCGGCAACCAGACCATCGAAAAGACCACCTACAACGCCCGGCGCATCTGCGCCCTGCTGGGCATCGACGCGCCGGTGGCCATGGGCCGCCCCGGCCCCCTGCTGGCCGACCCCATCACCGCCGGGAATATCCACGGCCAGAGCGGGCTGGACGGTCCCGCCCTGCCCGAGCCTGCGGACGACCTGTCCCCCCTGGGGGCGGTTGAGCTGATGGCCAGGGTGCTGCGGGAGAGCGAGGAGCCGGTGACCATCGTCGCCACCGGCCCCCAGACCAACGTGGCTGCCCTGCTGCTGGCCCACCCGGAGCTGAAGGAGAAGATCGCCCGCATCTCCCTGATGGGTGGCGGGATCGAAACGGGCAACTGGACCCCGGCGGCGGAGTTCAACATTCTGGTGGATCCCGAGGCCGCCCAGCTGGTGTTCCAGTCGGGCATCACCGTATACATGGCGGGGCTGGACGTGACGGAGAAGGCCCTGATCTTCCCCGAGGACTTCGAGCGCATCCGCGCCGTGAAAAACCAGGTGGCCGAGGTGGTAGCCCAGTGGCTGGAGTTCTTCTATCAGTTCCACCGCTCCATCGGCTACGCCGGCGCCCCCCTGCATGACCCCTGCGCCGTGGCCTATCTGCTCAAGCCGGAGCTGTTCACCACCGGGGACTATAACGTCCAGATCGAGACCGCCGGGGAGTACTGCCGGGGGGCCACCGTGGCGGACACCCGGGGCTATGAAAACACGGCCAAGGCCAACGCCCGCTGCCTGCTGAATGTGGACCGGGAGGGCTTTGTGGATCTGATCGTAGACGCAGTCAGATCCTACGACGGAAGAGAGGTGCCCGTATGAACAGGATCCCCGTGTGGTTCGACACCGACATCGGCGTGGACGACGCCGTAGCCTTTCTGGTGATGCACAAGCTGCCCCAGCTGGAGGTAAAGGGCATCTCCGCGGTGGCCGGCAATGTAGAGCTGTCCCACACCTACCCCAACGCCCGGAACATCTGCGCCTTTGTGGGGACGGACTACCCCGTCTATAAGGGTGCCGACCACCCCCTGCTGAGGGATCAGATCACCGCCCCCTATGTCCACGGGGTGGACGGTCTGGGGGAGGCCACCCTGCCCCCCTCTCCGGCTCCCCACCAGACAAAGCCCGCCTGGGACGCCCTGTATGAGGCCGCCGTGGCCGCCAAGGGCGAGCTGCAGGTGATCGCCGTGGGCCCCCTGACCAACATCGCCATCACTCTGGGCAAATACCCCCAGATCAAGTCCCTGATCAAGCGCCTGCTGATCATGGGCGGCAGCGCTACCAAGGGCAACACCACCCCTGCCGCCGAGTTCAACATCTACGCCGACCCCCACGCCGCCCAGGTGGTGTTCAAGTCCGGCATCCCCATGGTCATGTGCGGTCTGGATGTGACCACCGCAGCCTATCTGACCCCGGAGGAGGTGGCGGAGATCGGCCGCCACGGCACAGACGTGTGCCGCTTCTTCCTGGACAGCACCCGTCTGCCCCTGTCCTTCTCCGAGCGGGGCGGCCGCAGGCCCGGGCTGTGCCTGCACGATGTGTGCCCCGTGCTTTACATCACCCACCCCCAGCTCTTTCAGGGGCAGGAGGCCGGCGTGTTCGTAGAGACCCAGAGCACCGTCTGCAACGGCAAGACGGTCACCGACCTGTGGAGCGACAAGAAGTTCCCCCGCCGCAACGTCTTTGTGGTGCTGGATGTGGACCGCCCGGCCTTCGCCGGACTGGTGCGGGACCTGCTGACCAGCTACTGAGCATCTGATCCCCGCCCGCTCCCGCGGGCGGGGATGCTTTTATGCCGTCCCTGTTCCGCGGACGGTTTTCCTTTGTTTTGTCTTTTTTGCTCCCTCCGGATGGGCAAATCTCACTTTTTCTTCCTTTCATAGGGGAGAACCCGCCCGTTTTGTATGTTTTTGTCCTCCCCCGGGATTGACATCCCGTCCTCTTTCTGCCTATAATAAGTATCTGCCTTACTCCCGATTTACAAGGGAGGGGGCGCAGCTTTGTTCCCGGCCCGCCCTGCTTTGCCGGGGATCTTTTGAAAGGGGTTTGTGAAAACCATGAATGATCGTGTCTACAACTTCGCCGCCGGCCCGTCCACCATGCCTCTGTCTGTGCTGGAGCGCGCCGGGTCAGAGATCACCAACTACCGCGGCAGCGGCATGTCAGTGATGGAGATGAGTCACCGATCTAAGGTTTTCATGGAGATCCACGCCCAGACTCAGGAGAAGCTCCGCCGGATCATGAACATCCCCGCGGGCTATAAGCCCCTGTTCCTCCAGACCGGAGCCACCGGCCAGTTTGCCGCCATCCCCCTGAACCTGATGGGCGAAAACGGCAGGGCCGACTACGCCGTGACGGGCAACTTCTCCAACCTGGCCATGAAGGAAGCCAAAAAGTACGGCGCCGTGAACATCGCCGCCGACACCTCTGACCGGGACCACTCCTATATCCCCGCCCAAGATCAGCTGAAGCTGGATCCGGAGGCCAGCTACTTCTACTACTGCGCCAACAACACCATTTACGGCACCGAGTGGCAGTATGTCCCCCAGGTCGGCAGTGTGCCTCTTGTGTGCGACATGTCCTCTGACATTCTGTCCCGCCCGGTGGACGTGTCCAAATACGGCCTGATCTACGCCGGGGCTCAGAAGAATATGGCCCCTGCCGGCCTGACCGTGGTGATCGTCAAGGAGTCTCTGGCGGGCCATGAGCTGCCCATCACCCCCACCATCTTCAACTATCAGACCATGATCGAGAAGGACTCCATGTACAACACGCCCCCCTGCTGGAACATCTATATGCTGGGGCTGGTGCTGGACTGGATCGATGAGCAGGGCGGCCTGCATGGGATGGAGAAGCTGCGCGCCCTGCGCTCCGGTATGCTGTACGACACGCTGGACAGCTCCCGCCTGTTCCGCTGCCACGCGGAGAAGGGCTCCCGCTCCGGCATGAACGTTACCTTCCGCACCGGCAGCGAGGAGCTGGACGCCAAGTTCGTTCAGGAGGCTACCGCCGCCGGATTCGTCAACCTGAAGGGCCACCGCAAGACCGGCGGCATGCGTGCTTCTATCTACAATGCCATGCCTGTTGAAGGCGTGGAGAAGCTGTGCGACTTCATTAAGGCCTTCGACAAAAACAATTGATTTTTCCGCCCTCATGGGCACACTTTAGAATAGATTCGAGGTATGCTTTATGTACCGCATCAAAACACTGAATAAGATCTCCACCGTGGGGCTGGGCCAGCTGAGCAAGGACCAGTTCCAGGTGGGCACCGATGTAGAAAACGAGGACGGCATTCTGGTCCGCTCCGCCCCCATGCAGGACTATGTGTTCCCCGACGCCCTGCGGGCCATCGCCCGGGCGGGGGCGGGCACCAACAATATCCCCATCGACCGCTGCTCTGAAAACGGCATCGTTGTGTTCAACACCCCGGGCGCCAACGCCAACGCCGTGAAGGAGCTGGTCATTGCCGCCCTGCTCATCGCCTCCCGGGACATCATCGGCGGCAACCGCTGGGTGATGGAGCAGGCCAGCACCCCCGGCATCGACCTGGCCGCCGCCGTGGAGAAGGGCAAGTCCGCCTTTGTGGGGCCGGAGCTGTACCGCAAGACCCTGGGCGTCATCGGTCTGGGGGCCATCGGCGCCCTGGTGTGCAACGCCGCCCTGGAGCTGGGCATGGACGTATACGGCTATGACCCCTTCCTGTCCGTAGACGCCGCCCTGCGTCTGGACCGCCACGTCCATGTGGTGAAGGACGTGAACGACCTGTACCGGGTGTCCGACTATGTGACCATCCATGTGCCCTTCAACAAGGACACGAAGGATTTTATCAACGCCGATGCCATCGCCAAGATGAAGGGGCAGGCCCGGGTGCTGAATCTGGCCCGGGGCGGGCTGGTGAACGACGACGACATGATCGCCGCCCTTCAGTCCGGCCGCATCGCCAAGTACGTTACCGATTTCCCCGACGAGAAGATCGTGGCAGCCCTCAACGTGGTGGCCCTGCCCCATCTGGGGGCCTCCACCCCGGAGAGCGAGGACAACTGCGCCGTCATGGCCGCCCGCCAGCTGCGGGACTATCTGCTCAACGGCAATATCCAGAACTCCGTGAATATGCCCAACGTGGCTCAGGAATGGAGCGGTATCTCCCGCCTGTGCCTGATCCACAAAAACGTCCCCTCCATGCTGACCCAGATCATGTCCGTCCTGTCCAAGGAGGGCGTGAACGTGGAGAACATGACCAACAAGTCCAAAAAGGACTACGCCTATACCATGGTGGACATCAATACCCGCATCAACGACGCCACTGCCGGCGAGCTGCGGGCCATCCCCGGCGTCATCCGCGTCCGGGTGCTGAATCACTGAGACAAAGATCCCCGTTCCACGCTGAACGGGGATCTTCTGTTCCATTTTACGACGGGAGGCCGACCATGAAAAAGCTGCGCATCCAATACAACTCCCCGGTGGTGCTGTCCTTCGCCCTGCTCTCCCTGCTGGCTCTGATTCTAGGCCGGCTCACCGGAGGCTGGACCACCCGCGCCCTGTTCTGCGTCTACCGCGCCCCCCTCACCGACCCCCTGACCTATGTGCGCATGGTGGGCCATGTGCTGGGGCACTCCGGCTACGCCCACTACATGGGCAACATGACTCTGCTGCTGGTCATCGGCCCGCCGCTGGAGGAAAAATACGGCAGCGGACGCCTTCTGGGCTGCATCCTGTTCACCGCCCTGGTGTCCGGACTGGTGCAGTTCATCTTCTTCCCCGGCACCGCCCTGCTGGGGGCCAGCGGCATCGTGTTCATGATGATCGTACTGTCCTCTCTGGCCGGGATGCGTGAGGGGGCCATCCCCCTCACCCTGATCCTGGTGGTGCTCATCTATCTGGGGGGCGAGATCGTGGACGCCGTCACCGTGCGGGACAACGTGTCCCAGCTGACCCACATCGTGGGCGGCCTGTGCGGGGCGGGACTGGGCTTTTCCATGAAGAAAACCTGACCCTTTCAATCAAAAACCCCCGCCGTCCGGCAATACCGGACGGCGGGGGTTTTTATCCGCTCTGTCAGTCGTCCCGCTCGGCTTCGTGCTTCAGCACCGCGCCGGAGGCCGCGTCGATCTCATAGTCATACTCCATGCTGCCGGACTTGAACTCCACCTCGTAGACGAGCGTTCCGTCCTCGTCGTCCAGCTCAATGTCCATGTCATACGCCTGATTTTCACTCACGCCCGCATGGTTCAGGGCGATGGACTTCGCCTTGGCATAGCCGATGTCCTGCACTGCTGCGGGCGGCTCGGGTCTGGAGGGCTGCACCGCAGGCGTCTCCGCTCCGTCCTCCACCTCGCGCTTGCTCTCCAGAATCGCGCCGGTGTAGGCGTCGAGCTTGTACTCGAACTCCTCGCCGCTCTGGCTCTTG
>CAKUHV010000095.1 GCA_934659445.1 uncultured Oscillospiraceae bacterium
CCTTTGCCATTAAAATCACCCCATCTGTTGGACATTATATCATACTGTCCAACAAATGGGGTGCGGTTCAGTTGGACATTATATCATACTGTCCAACAAATGGGGTGCGGTTCAGCGGATTGGGTAATTCTTTACATTTTGTTTAAAATTTGCGGTTAATTAAATGCAACAGCCAAAAAATACCCAGCCGTTAAGAAGAGGAAAGCGTCTTTCCATCCCTCAACGGCTGGTTTTTTAGATTAACTTAATGACATTGGAATTCATGCTCTGCTCTTTTCCCAGGCCACCAGCAGGTCCACGCAGGCCCCATAGGACCGCAGGCCCAGCTGCTGGTCGTTCTGCCTGAGAAACGCGTCGTAGGTCTGCCCGGCCCTGTCCTCCAGGGGGGACTCCAGCGCGGCCCAGTAGGTGCGGTCATCCTCCCAGTCCCGGGACAGCTCCGGCGTGAAATATGTCCCCGCGATCCCGTACCAGACGTCGGGGGCTGCGGAGCACAGGGCATTGCTCAGGGCGATCAGCCCATCCAGCGCGCCGGAGTAGGCAAACACCGGGTCGCCGCTGGTGAGACAGGCGGCGATGCCCACGAAGTTTGCCTCGTTCTCCGAGGCCACCATCCGCTGGTGGCTCAGCTCGTGGGCAATGGTGGCGGGGATGAGACAGGCTGGGGCGTCTGTGTTCACATTGGCCTCGCCGGTAAAGGGGAAGTACACTCCGGTAAAGCCCAGAATGCTTTGCAGGCGGGAGCACACGATGGGCTTGGCCCGGCCGGTGTCCGCCGCCAGACAGGGGAACTCCGCCGCGATCCCCTCGTACAGCGTTTCCGCTGTCCGGAACCAGCTGCCGGTGTCCCGCAGAAAGCCGCCGTCCTCTGTGCGGGGCACCTGATCGGACAACTCCGCTGCCCGCCGGGCGTAGACGGCGGTGACCTGAGCCAGCTCCTCCACGGAGTAGGGGGCGGCCGTCAGGCCGCTGCGCTGCTGAAAGCTGGGGGCGTAATAGGCGGCGTTCCACAGCCAGCAGAACCCGGCCCACAGCCACAGCCAGACCGCCCCCAGGGCGGCCAGACGGCGCAGACAGCGCCGCCATCCCTCCCGCCGCAGGCGGAGGAGGGCGAAGATCAGCCAAACCAGACTGCCGCCCAGAAACAGAGCGGTGAGCAGCTCCCCCACGGAGAAGGGGAACAGTCCCCACAGCCGGCCCAGGGCCTGCTCCAGGGGGGCCATGCATCCGGTGACCCAGGCGGCCAGCAGACCGGGACGGGATTTGGCCAGCTCAAACAGCGCCACCAAGGCGGCGGGGAGCAGCAGCGCGGCCCACAGCATCCACGGGGGGCGGGGCCCGTTTTTCCGCTCCGTGTTCATCCCAGAGCCACCGCTTCCGCGATCCGCACGCCGTCTACGGCGGCGGACACGATGCCCCCGGCGTAGCCTACCCCCTCGCCGCAGGGGTACAGCCCCCGCAGGGCGGACTGTCCCGACCCGTCCCGAAGGATGCGCAGGGGGGAGGAGGAGCGGGTCTCCACCCCCGTGAGAACCCCGTCCGGCCGGGCAAAGCCCCGGAGCTTCCGGTCAAACAGGGGGATGGCCCCCCGCAGGGTGTCGGTGACGTAATCGGGCAGAACGCCGTCCAGCGCCCCCCAGGTCACCCCGGGGCGATAGGTGGGCGCGACCTCCCCCGGCCCCGCCGAGGGGCGGCGGGCCAGAAAATCCCCCACCAGCTGGGCCGGGGCGCGGAAGCTCTCTCCCCCCCGCAGCCAGGCCGCCCGCTCCCACTGCTCCTGAAAACGCACTCCCGCCAGGGGGTCGTCCCCGGGGAAGTCCTCCGGGCCCACCCCTACCAGAAAGCCGCCGTTGATGTTTTTTCCGTCCCGGGCCCGCAGGCTCATGCCGTTGGTCACCGCCTGGCCGTAGTCGCTGGCGGCGGCCACCACCTGCCCCCCGGGACACACACAGAAGGTGAAGGCCGACCGGCCATTGGGCAGATGACAGGCCAGCTTGTAGTCCGCCGGGGGCAGCTGCTCCCACGCGGGGCCGAACTGGGCGGCGCTCACCTGACTCTGTAAGTGCTCGATGCGCACGCCGATAGCGAATTTTTTCTGCTCCATGGGCACCCCCGCCTCATATAGCATCCGGAAGGTATCCCGGGCGGAGTGCCCCGGGGCCAGGATCAGGGCGTCGCAGTCCATGTCATAGGTGCCCCCCTGCTCCGTCATCACCGTGATGCCGGTGAGCTGGCCCCCGTCGCGGCGCAGGGCCCACAGCTGGCTTTCAAAGCGCACCTCGCCCCCCAGAGAGAGGATCTCCCGCCGGAGGGAGGCCACCACCTGCCGCAGCACGTCGGTGCCGATGTGGGGCTTGTGAGACCACAGGATGTCCCGTGGCGCGCCGTGCTCCACAAAGGTGCGGAACACAAGGCTCTGCCGGGGGTCGCTGGTGCCGGTGGTCAGCTTGCCGTCGGAGAAGGTGCCGGCGCCCCCCTCGCCGAACTGCACGTTGGAGGTGCGGGACAGCTGCCCGGTGCGCCAGAAGTGCTCCACGTCCTCTGTGCGCTCCTCCACCGGGCGGCCCCGCTCCAGCACGATGGGCTTTAAGCCCATGCGGGCCAGAGTCAGGGCGGCGAACAGCCCCGCCGGGCCCATGCCCGCCACCACCGGGGGCAGGGGAGAGACGCGCCGGGGCCGGGGCAGGACATATTCCGCCGGAGCGATCCGGTCCAGATGCTTTCCCGGGGCGGCGCACAGCACCGCCTCCTCGTCGGGCAGAGACACCCCCACCGTATAGACGTAGTGCACGTCGTTCTTCTTCCGGGCGTCGATGGACTGCCGCAGCAGCTCCATCCCGCCCAGCCGTCCGGGCCGCAGGCCCAGCTCCGCCGCCGCCCGTTTTTTCAGTTGCTCCATGTCCCCGTCCGGGGGCAGGGGGATATTGCTGATTCGGATCATGGGGCCCTCCCGCTTGGATGCCGCTCCGGGGAGCGGAAAATTCGATGCGGCTATTATACCACATCTCCGGAGAGATGAAAAGCTGCCGCTTTGTGCCAATGTCATTCAGTTAAGAAAAACCTGTCATTCCGAGGCAGTGACCGATGTCACTGTCGGGGGAATCCGCATCTAAAACGTTAGAAAAGGCGGATTGCCGCGCCAGTCTGCGGACTTGCGCGCAATGACAAAGCCCTTAGCTTAATGGCATTGCACTTTGTGCTATCCTTTTTCTGTCCCCAGCGGGGAACTACAGAGAGGGAGGCCATGAACATGGCAAGAAAGATCATCGAACCCAACATTTCCTATGACGAGCAGCGCAGGTGCTATTACCTGACCGTGGAGCTGGGCCGGGACGACACGGGACGCAGAAGACGCCAGTGCCGCACCTTTCCCACCCTGACCGCTGCCCGGGCCGCTCGGCGCAGCAGTCTGATCGGACAGGAGCGGGCGAAGACCGCCGCCGCCCGGGGGTATACGCTGGAGGAGTGGCTGAACTGCTGGATGGACACCATTGTCTGTCCCAACCGGGCGGAGACCACGGCATACGCCTATCGGAAAATGATCGAAAACCACGTGGTCCCCCAGCTGGGGGACATTCCGCTGGGACAGCTGAGCCCCTGGGACATCCAGCAGTACTACATCCGTCTCCAGCGGCAGTCCGGCCTGTCCACCAACACCGCCCGCCGCCATCACGATATGCTCTCCGCCGCTCTGCGGGCCGCCGTGCGGGAGGAGCTGCTGTACGCCTCCCCCATGGAGCGGGTGGAGCCGCCCCGGGTCATCCCCCGGGAGGCCAGCTTTTATGATCTTCAGGAGCTGCGGCGGCTGTACCGGCTGGTGGAGGAGCAGCCGCTGGAGCTGCCGGTGAAGCTGGCGGGCAGCCTCGGCCTGCGGCGGGAGGAGATGTGCGGCCTGTGCTGGGACCGCGTGGATTTCCACCGCCGCCTGATCTTCATCCGTCAGGCCCGCACCGCCTGCGGGGCCGTGATCGTGGAGAAGGAGACCAAGACCCGCGCCTCGGTGCGGGCCCTGTATATGCCGGACGACATATACGACCTGCTGCGGGAGGAGCGCGGGCGGCAGAACGCCCTGTGGTCCCAGGAGGAGACGGAGGACCACGTGGTGCTGGACCGCCGGGGGCGGCCCTATTCCCCCAACGCCCTGTCCCTGGCCTTTACCCGATTCATCCGGAAAAACGCCCTGCCCCGGATCACGCTGCACGGCCTGCGGCACTCCTTTGCCACCATCGCCTGCCACCAGGGGGCCTCCCTCTTCGACATCGGCAAGGCGCTGGGACATTCCACCCCCTCCACCACCGGGCGGATCTACACCCATCTGGTGGACCGCACCCACGAAAACACGGTGCTGCGGGTGTCCGACGCACTGAAGCAGACGGGGGAAAAGTTTTTGGAAACCCCTTGTTTTTAAGGGCCCTATCCGCTATGATGGTCAGGAAAGAAGGTGGTTTTCCTGCGTATCATGGCAATCGATTACGGCGACGCCCATACCGGCGTGGCCATCTCAGATCCCACCGGCTTTCTGACCGGTACCACGACTACCATCCACAGCCGGAAGGAGGACGTGGTGCTGGAGGAGTTGGCCCGCATCGCCCGGGAGAACGGGGCGGAGGAGATCGTCATGGGCTTTCCCCGGAACATGGACGGCACCGAGGGGCCGAGAGCGCAGCTCTACCGCGCCTTTGCGGACAAGGTGGCTGCGGCCACCGGTCTGACTCCCGTTCTGTGGGACGAGCGGCGCACCACGGTGGATGCCCACCGCATCCTGTTTGAAAACGGGAAGAACGCAAAAAAGAGAAAGAAAACCGTGGACGCCGTGGCGGCCTCGCTGATCCTGGAGGGATATCTGGACTTCCGGCGGCTGCGGGGCGGAAGCGGCGGACAGAAGGAGGAACAGATATGACCTTTGGACTGAACGTGCTGTACACCCTGAAGCCGGGAAAGCGCCCGGAGTATCTGGAGGCGCTGCACCGGGCGGGGATACCCGGGACGGTGCGGCGGGAGGAGGGCTGTCTGGGCTACGACTACTATCTGGACACCCAGGACCCGGACAAGCTGCTGCTGGTGGAGCGGTGGGAGAGCCGCGCGGCCCAGCAGCTGCACCTGCGCCAGCCCCATATGGCGGCGGCCATCGCCATGAAGCGGGACTATGTGGCCGACACCGTTCTCACCTGCTACGAGGTGGAGTGACCGGGACCTGACCCATGCGCCGTCTGCGTTTGCGGCACTTTTTTGGAAGGAAGGAATTTCTCTATGAGGATCAAAACCGTATGGGCCGTCTATTTCAGCGGCACCGGCACCACGGAAAAGGTGGTCACCGCAGTGGCAAAGGACATGGCTAACGCCCTGGGGGCGGAGTATGACAGCTTCAGCTTCAATCTGCCCAAGAGCCGGGAGGGGGAGCTGACCTTCGGCCCGGAGGAGCTGGTGGTATTCGGCGTGCCCGTCTACGCCGGACGGGTGCCCAACCTGCTGCTGCCCTACATTCAGAATAAGGTGAAGGGAGATAAGACCCCCGCCGTCCCCGTGGTGCTGTACGGCAACCGGAATTTTGACGACGGCCTGATGGAGCTGCGCAATGTGTTGTTCCAGAACGGCTTCCGTCCCTTTGCCGCCGGAGCCTTTGTGGGGGAGCACTCCTTCTCAAAGATCCTGGGCGCCGGGCGGCCGGACGGAGAGGATATGGCTTTGGCCGCCCAGCTGGCGGAGAAGGCCGCCGGAATGGCCAGAGATATGGCCCAGCCGCCTGAGCAGCCTGTGGCGGTGGAGGGGTGCGACCCCATCCGTCCCTACTACACCCCCCGTGACCGCCATGGCGAGCCCATCAAGGACTTTTTGAAGGCCAAGCCGGTCACCGACCCGGACAAGTGCGTCCGCTGCGGCCTGTGCGCCCGCCTGTGCCCCATGGGGGCCATCGACCCCAACGACGTGTCCAACGTGGTGGGCAAGTGCATCAAGTGCTGTGCCTGCGTGAAGAAGTGCCCCACGGGGGCCAAATACTTCGACCACCCCGGCTATCTCTACCACCAGCACGAGCTGGAGGACCAGTATGCCGGCCGCCGCGCCCCCAGCAAGCTCTTTTTCTGAATCGCACATAACGGCCCGCCTTCCTTCACCAGGAAGGCGGGCCGTTGCTATACAGGAGGATGAAAGCCCCGGTCCGCGATCGCGGACCGGGGCTGAGACGGTCGAAAAAGTGGCAGTACGTATAGATACGGGAAGGAAGATAG
>CAKUHV010000096.1 GCA_934659445.1 uncultured Oscillospiraceae bacterium
AGGCCGGTAAGGTCGAGTATCGTCTGGACAAGACCAACATCATCCACTGCCCCATCGGCAAGGTCTCCTTCGGCGCCGAGAAGCTGGGCGAGAACTTCAACGCTCTGATGGGCGCCATCATCAAGGCCAAGCCCGCTGCCTCCAAGGGCCAGTATATCAAGAGCTGCACCGTGGCCTGCACCATGGGCCCCGGTGTCAAGATCAACGGCGCCAAGCTGGCGTAAAAGATCGTGATACAGGCGTTCCCCGCGCGGCCCGGGGCCGCGCGGGGACGCTGTGTGTGATCCTTGCGAAAAACGGCGAAAAGGTATTGACTTTTTGCTGACTTTCTCATATAATATCAGTTGCGTTCAAAGACAGCAGGCTGCGCAAGCGGAAGTCCTGCCGAGGATGCGGTGAAAAACAGATGATTTTGTTTGACGCTGTTGCCGTGCTTGGAACGCGACCGCGTCTTTTTCTTTTGGAAAAGGGCGACCTATTTCTCTGGAGGTGAATCCCAAATGCCGAACGCAAGTGTCCTGGAAGCGAAGAAGGCCGTCGTGGCCGAGCTGACCGAAAAGCTGCAGAAAGCCGCCTCTGGCGTGCTGGTGGACTACAAGGGCATCACGGTGGCTGAGGATACCGCTCTTCGTAACGAGCTGCGTAAGAACGAAGTGGAATACGCCGTTGTGAAGAACACCCTCACCCGCTTTGCCGCGCAGAACGCCGGTCTGGGCGATCTGTCCGAGCAGCTCAACGGCACCACCGCTCTGGCCGTCAGCCACGCTGACCCCATTGCCCCCATGCGTGTCATCAACAAGTTTGCCAAGCAGTTCAACGGTGCCAAGTTCACCATCAAGGCCGGCTTCATGGACGGCAAGGTGCTGCCCCTGAACGAGGTCATGGCCATGGCCGAGCTGCCTGCCAAGGAAGTGCTGCAGGCCCAGGTGCTGGGCACCATGCTGGCCCCCATCACAAGCCTGGCCATCGTCCTGAAGGCCATTGCCGAGAAGGACGGCGCCCCCGCCGAGGCGGAGGCCGAGCCCGCCGCCGAGTAATTCGGCCGGCGATCAACCAAACCATAAAAACACATTCATTTTAGGAGGTTTATTACCATGGCTAGCGAGAAGATTACTGCTCTGATTGAGGAAGTTAAGGGCCTGACCGTTCTGGAGCTGTCCGAGCTGGTTCACGCTCTGGAGGAGGAGTTCGGCGTGTCCGCTGCCGCTATGGCCGCTCCCGCCGCCGCCGCTGCTGCTCCCGTTGAGGAGAAGACCGAGTTCGACGTGGTCCTGACCGGCTTCGATGCCGCCGCCAAGATCAAGGTCATCAAGGCCGTCCGCGAGATCACCGGTCTGGGCCTGGCCGAGGCCAAGGCTGCCGTCGAGGGCACCCCCAAGACTCTGAAGGAGGCTGTGGGCAAGGACGAGGCCGAGGAGCTGAAGAAGAAGCTGGAAGAGGCCGGCGGCAAGGTCGAGCTGAAGTAATCCAGTCCCCTTTGATCCGACCCGACAGGGCCCGGGGCAAGTGCCCCGGGCCCTTTTTAAGTGCCGGTTAAGTGCCGGGGCGGAAAAGAAAGGGCCGGATTTTCGGGATTTCCTCTTGTCAACAGGGACAAGATGGAGTAAAATAAACCAGATGATTATTTAACACAATGGAGGATGATTCCAATGGCAACGATCACTGCAGGCGAGTTCCGCAACGGCGTGACCTTCGAGATGGACGGCCAGGTCATGCAGGTCGTCGAGTTCCAGCACGTCAAGCCCGGCAAGGGTGCCGCTTTCGTGCGCACCAAGATGAAGAACGTGCTCAGCGGCGGCGTGACCGAGACCTCTTTCAATCCCACCGCCAAGTTCGAGACCGCCTTTATCGAGCGCAAGGAGGTCCAGTACAGCTACAACGACGGCGACCTGTACTACTTCATGGATCAGGAGACCTTCGACATGATCCCCGTGGCCAAGGCCGACCTGCCCGCCAGCTTCGCCTTCGTCAAGGAGGAGACCATCTGCAAGCTGATGATCTACAAGGAGAAGGTCGTGGGCGTCGAGGCCCCCAACTTCGTGGACCTGGTGGTCACAGAGACCGAGCCCGGTCTGGCCGGCAACACCGCCACCAACACCCTGAAGCCCGCCACGCTGGAGACCGGCGCTGAGATCAAGGTGCCCCTGTTCATCAACATCGGCGACAAGATCCAGGTCGATACCCGCACCGGCGAGTACCTGTCCCGCTGCAAGGCTTAAGCGTCCGAGCCGTCGTGAGCAGCGCGGATGGACCGAAGCGAGGGCGAGGGAGGGCGGCCATTGGCCGCCGACACCAGCCCGAGTCGGAGGGAAGCCGCGCGTTGCGAACAGGCGAGGCGTGATAACCCCAAGCGTCCGAGCCGTCGTGAGCAGCGCGGATGGACTAAACCGCAAGAACCAACCACCTGTTTGTGAGAGTTTCTCTCAGAAAGGGAACAAAAACTATGACTATTTCCGAAAAAGTCGCTTATCTGAAGGGTCTGGCCGAGGGTCTGGATCTGGATACCGAGAAGTCCAAGGAGGGCAAGCTCATCTCCGTGATGATCGGCATTCTGGAGGAGGTCGGCCTGTCTCTGGAGGACATGGAGGAGAACGCCCTGAATCTGGGCGAGGAGATCGATGCTCTGTCCGACGACCTGGCCGACGTGGAGTCCATCGTCTATGACGAGGATGAGGACGACGAGGACGAGAACGAAGAGGACGAAGAGGACGGCTTTGAGGTGGAGTGCCCCAACTGCGACGAGCCCCTGTTCATCGGCGACGATGAGCTGGCCGAGGGCGTGGTGGTGTGCCCCAACTGCAACACCCGCTTCTCCCTGGATCTGTCCGACGACACCGTCGAGGCGGATGACGAGGACGAAGAGGACAAGTGATCTCAATGCAAAACCCCCGGCCATGATTTGGCCGGGGGTTTCTGTTTTTACACGGTCACAGCTCCAGCAGGAACCGGGCGATGCTGCGGATGGCGGCGGCGGACTTGCGGGAGGGGAACATTTGGAACACGTGCCACATGCGCTCGCTGACCTCCAGACGGCAGGGGACGTGCCGGCGCTCCAGCTCCTCATACAGCCGCTGGGAGTCGGAGAACAGGATCTCGTGATCCCCCACCTGGATCAGGGTGGGGGGAAAGCCGGTCAGGTCGCCGAACAGGGGCGACAGGTCGGGGGAGCTTAGGTCGTATTCCCCGGCGTAGGCCCGGCGCACGGCCCGGATATAGTCCGGGGTGAGCATGGGGTCGATCTCCGCCCGCTGGGCATAGGACGGCCCGGACATGGTCATATCCGTCCAGGGTGACATGAGCACCAGAGCCCGGGGCAGGCGGCGGCCCGCCTGCTTCAGCCGCAGACACAGCACCAGCGCCAGATTGCCCCCGGCGGAGTCGCCCGCCACCACAACGTCCCGGGCGCCGTAGCCCAGCAGCATCAGGTGGTCCCAGGCCCGCAGGGCGTCCTCCACCGCGGCGGGATGGGGAAACTCCGGGGCCAGACGGTATTCAAAGCTGAGCACATCGTACCCCGTGGCGTTGGCCAGCTTGGAGGACAGCACCCGGGCGTAGCCCAGGTTTCCGCTGGTATAGCCCCCGCCGTGGCAGTACAGAATGGCTCGCCGCTGGCCGTGGGGGGCCTTCAGCCGCGTCCAGGCGGCTGCCATGCCGGACAGGGAGAGCTCCTGCCACTCCAGCCCTGCCATGGGGGCGGCCAGACGGCCCAGGACCTCCTGACTGCGGCGCTGGCGCTCCAGCTCCTCCGGCGTCATGCTGTCCGGAGAGCCGGCGCTGTGGATGGCCTTCAGGGCCCGCATCAGGGGGTCCATGTGGGGACTATCCGCCTCTGACTTTCGGTTTCGTATGAGCTTAAGCTTGTCCATAGCTACCTCCGGACACGAAGTTTTCCCGCTTATTTTACCATAAAGACGGGAAAAAGAAAAGCCGCAGACAGAGATTTCCCGGGAAAAGCGACCTGCCGTTTTGTTGCACGGGAGGGCGGAATGTGGTATGATGGTCAGGCTTGCAGACTATAGTTTGTATAACGGATGAAAAAGACGCAGAAAGGGGGAGAAGCAGATGGCCAGACCCAACAGCCGCTGGTATAAGCTGGACAGCGCGGGGGTACTGTACTCCGCCCTTCAGAGCGAGGAGTACTCCGCCATTTACCGCTTTTCCGCCCTGATGGCCCGGCCGGTGGAGCCGGCCGCCCTTCAAGCGGCCATCGACCGGGTGATGCCCCGGTTTCCGGGCTTTGCCGTGCGCATCCGTCGGGGACTGTTCTGGTACTATCTGGAGCCCAACACCGCCCCGGGACCCTTTTTGAAGGAGGACGTGTCCGACCCCTGTCAGCCGGTGCGCTTCCGGGAGGACGACGGCTGGCTGGTGCGGTTTTACTACTACCGCAGCCGCATCTCCATCGAGGTGTTCCACGCCCTGTCCGACGGCGGCGGGGCCATAGTGTTCTTCCGCACCCTGCTGGCGGAGTATCTGCGGCAGCTGGGGGTGGAGGTTCCGCCGGGGGAGGGAGTGCTGGACCTGAACGAGCCGCCCCGACGGGAGGAGCTGGAGGACGCCTATGCCCGGTACGCCGGGCGGCACGCCCTCGGCCTGCGGCGGCTGCCCCGGGCCTATGCCAACACCGGCACCCCCGCGCCCTTTTACACCTTTCATGTGACCATGGGCTTTGTGCCCCTGTCCGCCCTGCGGGAGCGGGCCAGAAGCTACGACGCGTCCATCACGGAATATCTGGCCGCCGTGCTGATCCGGGTGATCCTGGACAAACAGCAGCGGGAGCGCCCCCACCGCCTGCGGCCGGTGGCTCTGGCGGTGCCCATCAACCTGCGTGCCTGGTTCCCCACGGAGACCTTGCGCAACTTCATCACCACCGTCCGGCCTTATATCGACCCGGCCCTGGGGGATTACACCTTTCCCGAGATCGTCTCTCAGGTGCGGCATTTTATGAAGCTGCACATCAACCGCCAGGAGCTTCAGGCGGCCTTTACGGGGAACGTGCGCTTTACGGAGCACTTTTTCCTGCGGGCCATCCCGGTCTTCGTAAAAAATCCGGTGATGGCCATGAATTACCGCCTGCACGCCGTGCGGCCCTACTCCTGCACCTTTACCAACCCCGGGGCCTTTACCGTGCCCCCGGCAATGGCCCCTTACATCACCGGGGCGGAGGTCATTCTGGGGCAGGCCATGGTGCCCCGGTGCCACTGTGCCGGCATCAGCTACGGCGACACCATGGAGATCACCTTTGCGGGCACCCAGGAGGAGACGGAGACCGAGCGGGACTTCTTCCGCTTTCTGGTGCGGGAGGGGATCCCCGTGCGGGTGGAGAGCAACCGCTGAGTGCAGCGGACTGCGCGGAACTGTTTTGAAGGAGACTGATCTATGTCCTACTGTGTGAACTGCGGCGTTCAGCTGGACCCCGCCGCCAGGAAATGCCCCCTGTGCGGCACTCCGGCCTGGCGGCCCGACCCCGCCGCGCCGGACTATTTTCCCACCAAGCCGGCTCAGGTGCAGCCCGCCTCCAAGCGGGAGGCGGCTATCCTGCTCACCGCCATGCTGGCCAGCCTGTCCCTGTGCTGCGGACTGCTGAACCTGCTGCTGCCCGGGCAGCGGCCCTGGTGCCTGTATGTGTTCGGGGCGGCGGTGATGCTGTGGGTGTGGTTCGCCCTGCCCATGGCGGCGCGGCGGCTGCCGGTGTTCTTCCGGCTGACCGCCGATGTGGCCGCGGTGGGGCTGTATGTGTGGATGATCTCGGTGGACCTGAACGGCTGGGTCTGGTTCCGGGGGCTGGTGCTGCCCATGCTGGGCTGGGCCTGCGTGCTGGTGTTCCTGCTCAGCTTTCTGCTGCGGGGCGGGCGGCGGTCCCGGCTGGTCTCCATGATGCTGTGCATCGGGTCGGCCGGTCTGCTGGTGATGGGCATTGAGTTCTGTATGGATCTGTACTTCACCCATGTGTGGCGCCCGGGCTGGTCTCTGGTGGTGATGACGGCCTGCATCGGACTGGATATCCCCCTGTGTATCGTGCGGTGGAGCCCCTCCCTGCGGGAGGAGGCCCGGCGGCGGTTCGACCTGTAATAAAACGGCCCTTCCCCGAT
>CAKUHV010000097.1 GCA_934659445.1 uncultured Oscillospiraceae bacterium
CTGCGCCTGCGCCACCACCATGTGCACCGGCAACCTGCGCAGCGGAGTGGAGGCGCTCTACTTCCACCTGGCCGACAGCGAGCCCGGCGCGCTGGCCCGGGCCGGGGTCTACTTCGGCCTGATCCTGTGCTTCATCGCGGGGGCTGTCGTCAGCGGTCTGCTCTCCCCCCTTCTAGGGGGAAGGACCGTTCTGGCTGCCCTGCTCCCCCTTTCGGCAGCCTTTGTTCTGATGTTCAAATGAAGCGGATCGCCCCCTCCGGCCGAACCGGAGGGGGCGATTTTTTCATCTCTGTTTTCCGCCTTATCCGCCCGCGGGACGGGCCCCGGGCGGAATACAAAAGACCGCGGCCTGCGGCCGCGGTCCAGCGGTATAACTGCTTTTCTGTCTCCCCGCTCTGGCCGTGTGGACCCGATTAAAACCTGCACGTAATGGCAGGTGGGTCGCCTCCTTTCCGCTTTTCTGCTTCCAACATCCAACGATCCTCTATGGGGGTCGGGAGGCCTGCAGGCCACGGAAAGAGCTCGGCATCCCCTTTGGGAAATGTGGGTTTAATAAGGCCCATCACGCACCGAGCAGGAAAGACAGGTATGGACGGCTTACTGCTCCTCTTCCTCCTGGAAGAAGCGCTCCATAAACAGGTTATAGACCTCGTCCAGCTCCTCGTCGGTGTCGGGGGTAGACAGGATCTCCTCGCCGTTTTCCTCGATCACCTTCATGATGACAAGGCCGAACTCCTCGTCATCGGCGTCCACGTCCACGGGCTCGCCGGTCTCCTCGTCCTCCGGCACGGCGGGGAACAGGGCATAATAGGTGATGTCGTTATGTTCCAGGGTGTCGATCAGTTCCAGTTCGAATTCATTGCCGTCCTCGTCGGTCACGGTGATGAAATCGGGGCCGAATTCTTCGCTCATAAAGGGCACCTCCCCGCGGCGGTCCGCCGCGCTGATGGGTCTATTTTACCCTGTCGGGCCCAAAAATGCAATAGGCCGGGCTGGTAATTTTTTACCCGCTTTGTCCAAACGTTCAAAAGACGGATAGACAAATCTGTGTCTTATGGTATAATGTGTAATGGAAATTTGTTGCCGGAGCCTCCCTGACGGGCGGGTCCCGGCCAGCGATCCCGGGCGGCCCCCCGCCCTACGGAGGTAAAAACGTGTCTGAACATCATGATTCCATCTACGAAAATACCCAGTATCCGCCCCGCGAGCATCAGGAGCGGCCCCGCCGCAGAAGGCGCCGCAGCAGCCCCGCAGCCGCGGTATTGAAGGTGCTGGGTACCCTGCTGCTGGTGGGTCTGGTCACCGGGGCCTTCCTATGCTGCTTCGGCGCGGTATACATCAAGACTGTGATCATCCCCGTGGCCCAGGAGTTCACCATGAACGACTTTGACGTGGGCGAAAACAGCGTCATGTTCTATCAGGACCAGTCCACCGGCGAGTATAAAGAGCTGGTCACCCTGCTGAACACCACCAGCTCCATCTGGGTAGACTCCGACGAGATCCCCAAGTATCTGAAGGAGGCCGCCGTGGCGGTAGAGGACAAGCGCTTCTACACCCACCCCGGCGTGGACTGGGTGCGCACGGGCAAGGCCGTTCTGTGTATGTTCACCGGACAGGATATTCAGGGCGGCTCTACCATCACCCAGCAGCTGATCAAAAATCTGACCGGCTATAACGAGACCACGGTGAAGCGCAAGGTGGTGGAGATCTTCCGCGCTCTGGAGTTCACCAAAAAGTACAGCAAGGATTACACCCTTGAGTGGTACCTGAACATCATCCCCATGGGGGGCAAGTACAAGGGCGTGGGCTCCGCCTCTTACTACTACTTCGGAAAGCCGGTGAGCGAGCTGTCTTTGGCCGAGTGCGCCAGCCTCATCTCCATCACCAACAACCCCTCCATGTACAGCCCCTACTCCACCGCCCGGTTCGAGGACCCGGACACCGGCGAGATCCTCACCGCCCGGGACAAGAACAAGCAGCGGCAGGAGCTGGTGCTCTGGCTGATGAAGGATCAGGGCAAGATCAGCCAGGAGGAGTACGATCAGGCCGTGGCCGAGGAGCTGAACTTCGTCCGCGGCGAGGGCGAGACCCAAGAGACCGACATCTACTCCTGGTACGAGGAGCAGGTCATCACCGACGTGAAGAACGACCTGATGGAGAAGTATAACTACTCCGAGGACGTGGCCGACCGGATGCTGGCCCGGGGCGGTCTGCGGATCTACACCTGCGTGGATCTGGACGTGCAGCGCGCCGCCGAGCGGATCTATGAAAACCGGGACAACCTGAACTACACCTCCTCCAACGGCCAGCTGATGCAGTCGGCCATCACCATCATCGACAACTCCACCGGCGACATCGCCGCCATTGTGGGCCGCGTGGGGGAAAAGACGGGCAACCGCTGGAAGAATCTGGCCACCGACGCCTACCGGCAGCCCGGCTCCTCTCTCAAACCCCTGTCTGTCTACTCCCCCGGGCTGGAGATGGGGGTCATCTCCCCCATCACCGTGGTGGACGACTATCCCTATCAGGTGCTGAACGGCAGCCCCTGGCCCATCAACTCCGGCAGCGCCAGATATAAGGGCCTGACCACGGTGCGGCAGGGTCTGGCCCAGTCGGTGAACACCGTGGCCCTGCGGGTACTGGCCGACCGGGTCACCGTGGACGCCAGCTTCGACTTCGTCCAGAGCCGCTACCACATCGATCTGGTGCAGGCCCAGCAGTCCGGCGACACGGTGCAGAGCGATATGTCTCTGGCCCCCCTGTCCATGGGCGGCCTGACAAAGGGTGTTACCACCCGGCAGATGGCCGCCGCCTTCGCCGTATTCCCCTCCGGCGGCATCTACCGCACCGCCCGCACCTATACCAAGGTGACCCACATGGTCAACGACGTGGAGGAGGTCCTGCTGGACAACGCCTCCACCCAGGAGCAGGCTGTCAAGCCCACCACCGCCTACTACATGAACTCCATGCTGTCGGGCGTGGTGTCCTCCGCCGGTACCGCCGGCTCCGCCCGCTTCAGCAGCTCTATGGACATCGCCGGTAAGACGGGCACCACCTCCAGCGCCTACGACCGCTGGTTCGTGGGCTACACCCCCTATTACACCGCCGCCGTCTGGACGGGCTACGAGTACAACGCCAGGATGTCCGGCCCCAACCGGGCCATCGCCATGTGGAAGCTGGTGATGGAGCAGGTCCACAAGGACCTCAGCGCCAAAAAATTTGCCGAGCCGGACGGCCTGACCACCGTGACCGTATGCAAGGACAGCGGCCTGCTGGCCACCTCTTACTGCGAGATGGACCCCCGGGGCAGCCGTGCCTTTACCGACCGGGTCTTCCGGGAGGACGCCCCCACGGAGTTCTGCACCTGCCATACTCAGGAGTCTGTGGTCACGGTCTGCAAGGCGGACCCCATTCTGAACGAGGACGGCAGCGAGACCGGGCTGTGGCATCTGGCCGGGGAGTTCTGTCCCGAGGACCAGCTCCACCAGATCTGTCTGGTGCAGTTCGACCGCACCCCCGTGGGGAATGCGGTGGCCGCAGACAATGCCTACCTCTACTCCAACGCGGAGTCTCTGGGGGTCTGCACCGTCCACACCGCACCGCCGGAGCCCGAGCCGGAGCTGCCGCCCGTCGATCCGGAAGATCCGGACGCTCCTGTCCAGCCCGACCCCGACCAGAGCCGCTTCCCCTTCGGCTTTGAACTGCCGTTCTGATCTCCCGTACAGCAAAAGCAAAACCGCCCCCCGCAGGCATAGCCTGCGGGGGGCGATCTTCATCTTTTCGCGCTTCCCGCCCCTGCGGGGAAATATAGAGGTCTATCCGTCTGCGTGGGGCGCGGCGCCGCGGCACAGATCAGGTATCTTCGCCGCACCGGGCCGCCGAACATTCTCTCTGCCGCCAAAAGCAAAGCCATACCGCACCCACAAGGGACAGCACGCCCCAGGAGGCAAACATGGCTCCGAAACCCACACGCTCCACCACATATCCGTAGATATTGGCACTGATCCCGGCGCCGAGATAGGTAAAGAAATCCATCCAGCCAGCGACTTGGGACACATTCCCGCTCTTCTGAAACGACGAGGGAAACACGGCCAGAATGGAGTTGTTGATCACCTGCACTGATGCCGACAGCAGGCACAGCAGCGCTGCCGCTGCCACCGGATGCGCCCCGCCCACCGCCAGTGGCAGCGCAGCAAGGGCACAGACCAGAAAGGCGCAGATATTCACCATATCGGAGCTGCCGCCCGCCATGCGGTACAGGGCAGGGCTGACCAGTCTGCCCACCATTCCGGTGATCGGCACCAGAAAAATGAACAGCGGCAGGGACGCCGTGTCGATCCCATATGCAGCGGCGAAAAACAGCGCCACCCAGACGTTCAGGTTATCCTTTAACACACCATGGAGCACAGCAGGGACCAGCATCCGCCTTACCTCCGGCTGGCAGATCGATCCGATTCGGGGCGCTCTGCCGCCGGTCTCCTCTCCCTGTGGTATCCCACAGCGAAAGATCACCGCGTCAGCCGCCGTGACCGCAAGGCTCAAGCATCCAGGCAGAAAGAACGCCCAGCACACCCCCATGCGGTCGATCACAAAAAAGGATACCGCCAGACCGGCCACATTTCCCACGCAGATGGCCGAGCCGAGAATGGATACCGCAGCCGTTTTTCTCTCCGGCGGCGTCTTGGCGCAGACCGTGCGCAGTACTGGGCCCCACAGCATGGACTGCGCATATCCGTTTATACCCCAAAGCAGGCAGAACACCGGAAAGGGCGGCAGCAGTCCCAAAAGCAAGTTGCTCAGACCGATCGTCAGCATCCCCGCAAAGATCGCGTGTCTTGGCTGAAAGCGGTCGCACATGGCCCCGTTGAACAGCCGTCCGCAGGCATAGACGATCAGGAACAGACTGCTGACGCCGCCCAACTGACTCTCTGTCATCACCCCGGCGCTTCGCAGGCAGGGAGAGGCCGCCGTCAGGTTGAGCCGGGCCACATAAATGGAGGCATATGCCAGATAGCACAGGACAAACAAGCTTCGTCCCTGCCGCTTCATTTCGCTCACCTCTCACATCGTCGATCGCCGGAGGTTTTTCTATTTTCAGACTTACAGGCTTACAGGTTGGCCTTCAGCTGCTCCACCCGGTCGGTGCGCTCCCAGGGCAGGTCGATGTCCGTGCGGCCGAAGTGGCCGTAGGCCGCGGTCTGGCGGTAGATAGGCCGGCGCAGATCCAGATCCCGGATGATGGCCGCAGGGCGCAGGTCGAAGGTCTTTTCCACCGCCTGCTCCAAGGCGCCGTCGTCCACCTTGCCGGTGCCAAAGGTGTCCACCCGCACAGAGACGGGGCGGGCCACGCCGATGGCATAGGCCAGCTGGATCTGGCACTTCTCTGCCAGACCGGCGGCCACCACGTTCTTGGCCGCCCAGCGGGCGGCATAGGCCGCGGAGCGGTCCACCTTAGTGGGGTCCTTGCCGGAGAAGGCCCCGCCGCCGTGGGGGGCGCTGCCGCCATAGGTGTCCACGATAATCTTCCGCCCGGTCAGGCCGGAGTCCCCCTGGGGACCGCCCACCACGAAGCGGCCGGTGGGGTTCACATACACCTTTGTATGCTCGTCCATCAGTCCGGCGGGGATGATGGGCCTGATGACCAGTTCCTCCATGTCCCGGCGGATCTGCTCCAGCTGGGCCTCGGGGCCGTGCTGGGTGGAGATCACCACGGTGTCCACCCGCACAGGGCGGTCGTTCTCGTCATACTCCACAGTGACCTGAGTCTTGCCGTCGGGCCGCAGATAGCTCACCAGGCCCTCTTTCCGCACCTGGGTCAGCCGCCGGGCCAGCCTGTGGGCCAGAGAGATGGCCATGGGCATCAGCTCCGGCGTCTCGTCGCAGGCGTAGCCGAACATCATGCCCTGGTCGCCGGCGCCGTTGTCCAGCCCGTCGTCCGTCTCGCCCTCCTTCACCTCCAGACACTTGTCCACGCCCATGGCGATGTCGGGGGACTGCTCGTCAATGGAGGTGAGCACCGCGCAGGTGTCGCAGTCGAAGCCGAACTTGGCCCGGTCATAGCCGATGTCCCGCAC
>CAKUHV010000098.1 GCA_934659445.1 uncultured Oscillospiraceae bacterium
GTCTGCATAAAGGGGCCTCCTTTGATGGATGTGTCATGATCATACCGGAGCGGCTGTCCCATAAACAGGACTTTTATAAAGGCCCGGAGGAAAAAACTTCCGCCGGGGAGAGAAACGTTTGTTCCACCCGTAGAATACAACGGACGTTCTATTTTGTCAAGATATAAGTGGAACATTTTTTCGATTTTCTGTGTGGGCCGCCGGTTATCCCGGCGGAGCTGTAAAAAAATTGAAGCACAACGCTGTTTTTGCGAAAAAGCGTTGCCTTTTCCTGAAAACAGGGGTATAATTTTTCGTCAGAAAAATCCGGACGGCCCATATGCCACGTTCTGCCGGGCCTGCTTTTGATTTTCATCGTGGTTTTTCCACGCAAAGGAGATAGAGTATATGAAGAATGAAAAACTGCGCAACGTTGCCATTATCGCCCACGTCGACCATGGAAAAACCACGCTGGTGGACGAGATGCTCAAGCAGTCCGGCGTCTACCGGGAAAATCAGGCCGTGGTGGAGCGGGTGATGGACTCCAACGACCTGGAGCGGGAGCGGGGCATCACCATCCTGGCCAAGAATACCGCCGTGCAGTACGGCGACGTGAAGATCAACATCGTGGACACCCCGGGCCACGCCGACTTCGGCGGCGAGGTGGAGCGCATCCTGAAGATGGTCAACGGCGTTATCCTGCTGGTGGACGCCGCCGAGGGCCCCATGCCCCAGACCCGCTTCGTCCTGTCCAAGGCCCTTGAGCTGGGCCACCGGGTGATCGTGGTGGTGAACAAGATCGACCGCCCCGACCAGCGCATCCACGAGGTGATGGACGAGGTGCTGGAGCTGCTGCTGGACCTGAACGCCACCGACGAGCAGTTCGAGTCCCCCACCCTGTTCTGCTCCGGCCGGCAGGGCACCGCCTCTTACTCCCCCGACGTCCCGGGCACCGACCTGAAGCCCCTGTTCGAGACCATCATCAACTATATCCCCGCCCCCGAGGCCGACGTGGACCAGCCCTTCCAGATGCTGGTGTCCTCCATCGACTACAACGAGTTTGTGGGCCGCATCGCCATCGGCCGCATCGAGCGGGGCACCATCAGGCAGAATCAGGAGATCGCGGTGTGCAACTACCACGACCCCGACGCCGCCCCCAAGAAGGCCAAGGCCACCGCCCTGTATGAGTTCGACGGGCTGGCCAAGGTGCCCGTGCAGCAGTCCACCGCCGGCAACATCATCGCCATGAGCGGCATCGGCGACATCACCATCGGCGACACCATCTGCGCCCCCGACTGCATCGAGCCCATAGAGTTCGTGAAGATCTCCGCCCCCACCATCGAGATGACCTTCTCCGTGAACGACTCCCCCTTCGCCGGACGGGAGGGCAAGTTCGTCACCAGCCGCCAGCTGCGGGACCGCCTGTTCCGGGAGACGCTGAAGGACGTGTCCCTGCGGGTGACCGAGGTGGAGAACTCCACCGACTCCTTCAACGTGGCCGGCCGGGGCGAGATGTCTCTGTCTATCCTGATCGAGACCATGCGCCGGGAGGGCTATGAGCTTCAGGTCTCGCCCCCCCGTGTGCTGTATCAGACGATTGACGGGGTGAAGTGCGAGCCCGTGGAGCGGCTGGTGGTGGACGTGCCCGGGGACTGCGTGGGCGCGGTGATGGAAAAGATCGGCAGCCGCAAGGGCGAGTTTTTGTCCATGAACCCCGTGGGCAGCCGCACCAAGCTGGAGTTCCTGGTGCCCTCCCGGGGCCTGTTCGGCTACCGCAACGAGTTTTTGACCGACACCAAGGGCGAGGGCATCATGGCCTCCGTCTTTGAGAAGTACGCCCCCGTGAAGGGGGAGATCACCCGCCGCTCCACCGGCTCTCTGGTGGCCTTCGAGACCGGCGAGGCCGTGACCTACGGCCTGTTCAACGCCCAGGAGCGGGGCACCCTGTTCATCGGCCCGGGCACCCCGGTGTACGCCGGCATGATCGTGGGCGAGTGCCCCAAGCAGGAGGACATCTCCGTCAACGTCTGCAAGAAGAAGCAGCTGACCAATATGCGGGCCTCCGGCTCCGACGAGGCCCTGCGCCTGACGCCCCCCAAGCAGATGAGTCTGGAGCAGTGTCTGGAGTTCCTGGCGGACGACGAGCTGCTGGAGTGCACCCCGGAGAATCTGCGCCTGCGCAAGCGCATTCTGGACCACGGCGACCGGATGCGCGAGGCGTCCAAGAAGAAGGGCTGATTAAATTCCCGCCCACCCTCCCTTTTTAGATGAGTGGGGGTTACACCCCCACACCCCCGTAGGGGGCTCCGCCCCCTATGACCCGGGGGCCAGTGAGGCCGACTCCCCCTGTCAGGGGGAGATGGCCGGAGGCCAGAGGGGGTAGGGATCACCGGCCCCTACAAAAAACCACGAACGGCATACCCCGTAGGCGGCCTTTGGCCGCCCGACGTTTGGCGGCGCGCCGGGTCATAGAACGTTTCGCAGGGCAAGGGCTCTGCCCTTGTCGGCTTATGAATTGCGGCCCGGTGAGGCCGATCCCCCACAACATACGCCCCCCCCCCGCCATCCCGCCAACACGGGGCGGCGGGGGATCTTTTCCAAAAGGAGGCCCGCGCATGAAGAAAAAGGAACTCCCGTCCCCGGTTTTGGCGCTGATCCTGCTGCTCTGCCTGGGCCTTCTGTTCGTGCCCGAGTGCGACGACTGCTACTTTATCTACTGGGACTACACCAGCTGGAAGGACTTTCTCCTCACCCGGCCCATCCCCGACCCAGGGGTGGTGCTGGGGGTGCCCGCAAACGGCCGTTATCTGGGCAATCTGGCGGGGGTCCTTCTGGGCAAGCTGTACGTCTGGCCCGCTCTGCGGGGGGTGGTCATGGGGGCGGCGCTGCTGGCCCTGGTGTGGCTGCTGTCCGCCCGGGGGAGGAGCCTTCCCCGGCGGGAGGGGCTGGCGCTGGCCTTCTCCCTTGTGGTGCTGGCCCCCCGGGGCCTGTGGCAGCAGGTGTACTCCTGGGGCGCAGGCATGGGCAACTATCTGCTGCCCATGGTGTGCGTGCTGCTGCTGATGAAATGGCTGGAGGGGGAGAAAAAGCTCCCCTTGTCCCTGCTGGCCCTGACCGCCTTTGCCGCCGCCCTGTGCATGGAGACGGTGACCATCTGGCTGGTGATGGCTGCGGCGGTGCTGTTTATCCTCCGCCTGCGGAAGGGACAGGGCAGGGGAGAGGCCGCCGCCCTGCTTCTGGGGGCGCTGGCGGGGGCGGTGTGCATGACTGCCGCCCCGGGGTACGGACAGGTGGGCAGCGGGGGCGACCAGCGCAGCCTGAGCCTGGCTCTGGTGGGAGAAAACCTGCCCGCCGTGGTCACCGAGACCCTGGTGCTGCCCGCCGCGGTGACGGCTCTGATCTCCTTCCTGCTGGTGTGGCTGCTCCGGAAGCAGGGGCGCGGCTGCTGGCGGGGCTTTGCCGCCGTACTGATCCCCCTGCACCTGTTCTGCCTCTGGAACTGGGCGGGGGACGTATCTCTGACCTTCAGTCGGTACACTGCGCTGACCACGGCGGTGGGGCTGCTGCTGGCCGGGCTGTGGGCGGCTCTGCTGGTGCTGCTGCGGGAGCGGGGGAAACTTGCCGCGCTGGCCCTGTCCCTGTGTGTGCTCAACGGCCCGGTGCTGCTGCTGGGCATGGTGCGGCCCCGGAACTTCTTCCCCGGGTATGTGGTCTTGTGCGTCGTCGCCCTGCGGCTGTACGGACGGGCCCGGGCGGAGGGGCTGTCCCTGCGGAGCCTGAAGTGTCTGTATTGCGCGGCGGCGATCGCTCTGGTGGCCGTTGCGGGGATCTACTGGCGCAACGAGCGGGTGTTTGACCAGCGGCTGGCGCTGGCGCGGGAGCGGGTACAGGCGGGACAGACGGAGGTGACCCTGCCCCTGGTGCCTTATCCCGGCTGGACGGTGAACGAGCTGCCCGGCAAGGGGGATCTGTCCTATCTGGTCTACCGGGAAAAGCCCTGGGACGTGACCTTCACCTTTGTGCCCTATGAGCGGCGGGGGGACGGATGAAAAGCGGCGGGGGCAGTTCGGCGGCTTTCCCCTTGACAGTCCCCGGTTTTTCGGGTACAATGCAGGCAACGCAATGACCGGGGAACAGTACCCCGCGGCGGAAGCATCAGAGAGAGGATGGCCGGTGCAAATCCTCCTACGCCGCGCAGAGAAGGCCCCCCGTAGCCGCGCTCAGGCAATGGAGCGCCGGCCCCCCGCCGTTATCGGGATCGAGTGCCCGGCCGCCAGCCGGGAAATCAGGTGGAACCACGGACAAGCCCGTCTTGTTCGCCCTGAGCCTATCACGGGCTCAGGGCGTTTTTTGTTACCTGAGCCGAAACGCCCCGCGGGGCAAACTGAAAGGAGAAGTATTATGTCAACTCCCCACAACACCGCTGCCAAAGGCGACTTCGCCAAGACCGTCCTCATGCCCGGCGACCCCCTGCGGGCCCAGTTCATCGCCGAGACCTTCCTGGAGAACCCCAAGCTGGTAAACAACGTCCGGGGCATCCAGGGCTATACCGGAACCTATAAGGGCATCCCCGTCAGCGTCATGGCCAGCGGCATGGGCATCCCCTCCATCGGCATCTACTCCTATGAGCTGTTCACCCAGTACGATGTGGAGAACATCATCCGCATCGGCACCGCCGGCGCCCTGCGGGCCGACATGGAGCTGGGCAGCGTGTGCGCCGCCATGGGCTCCTGCACCGACTCCAACTTCGCCCAGCAGTACGAGCTGGGCGCGGCCTTCGCCCCCATTTGCAGCTACGAGCTGCTGTCCGCCGCCGTGGACAGCGCCAAGGAGCTGGGCGTGAAGATGCCCGTGGGCAATGTGTTCTCCTCCGACGTGTTCTATGACGCCGCCGGCCGGGCCAAGCGCCTGCAGAAGATGGGCGTCATGGCCGTGGAGATGGAGTCCGCCGGGCTGTACTGCACCGCCGCCTACACCGGCAAGCGGGCGCTGACCATCCTGTCCATTTCCGACAGCCTGGTCACCGGCGAGGAGCTGCCCGCCGAGGACCGCCAGACCACCTTTACCAATATGATGAAGATCGCCCTGGAAGTGGCGGTCAAGATGAATTGATTTAATACCCTCCCTCCCACCCTTTTTAGATGTGTGGGGGTTTCACCCCCACGCCCCCGTAGGGGCGGATGTCCTCATCCGCCCGCGGACCGCCACATGGGGCGGCCCCTACGGGATGCACAGAACAAATCCAACGGAGCCGAAAAGGCAAGGCACACAAGAGGCGCAATGTGGGAAAAGAAAGACCGCCTGATTTGACCGGCACGAGCGGCAGCGGGCGGAGGACGCACCGGCCCCAAGTTCATACCCGCGCCGAACAAATTTAGACCGTTTTCCAAACGTGCGCTCCGGGTCCGGGTCCACAGACCCGGGGATCTTTGGGTACTTTCCATCCTTGGAAAGTACCTCGCCCGGGGGCGAAATATCCCCCGTCCTGACATCTAAGTTCCGAGCAATCCCCCAAAAACAATCAAACCAAGGAGTTGAACACCCATGAATCATTCTGATAAGACCATGGAAAAAATCGTCGCCCTGTGTAAAAACCGGGGCTTTGTGTACGCCGGCAGCGAGATCTACGGCGGCCTGGCCAACAGCTGGGACTACGGCCCCCTGGGCGTGGAGTTCAAGAACAACGTGAAGAAGGCCTGGATGAAGAAGTTCGTGCAGGAGTCCCCCTATAACGTGGGCCTGGACGCCGCCATCATCATGAACCCCCAGACCTGGATCACCACCGGCCACGTGTCCTCCTTCTCCGACCCCCTGCTGGACTGCAAGGCCTGCAAGGCCCGCCACCGCGCCGACAAGCTCATCGGGGAGGAGCACCCCGAGGTGAACGTGGACGCCATGAGCTTTGACGAGATGGACGCCTTCATCGCCGAGCACGAGGACATCATCTGCCCCGTGTGCGGCAAGCACGACTTCACCCCCATCCGCAAGTTCAACCTGATGTTCAAGACCGCCATCGGCGTCACCGAGGACAG
>CAKUHV010000099.1 GCA_934659445.1 uncultured Oscillospiraceae bacterium
ATATGCTCAACTTCCAGGAGGCGACCTATCCCGCCAACTACAACAAGCTGCGCTTTCTGGAGAACCACGACCAGCCCAGGATCGCGTCTTTCATTCCCCGGGAGAGCGACTTGATCAACTACACCGCTTTCCTGTATTTCCTGAAGGGAACAACCCTGATCTATGCTGGGCAGGAGTTTGAAAACGACCACCTGCCCAGCCTGTTTGAGAAGGAGCCTATCGACCGGAACACAGGGAAGGATCTGTCGGCGCTGATGGCCCGCCTGCGTCAGATCAAGGGGATGCTTGGCGGCGACGACTGGTTCCGGGCCGAGGGTGACGATGAGAGGGACATCGCCGTGCTCCGGCGGGGCAACAGGGAACACCGCTTTCTGGGTGTGTTCAGCCTGAAATCCAAGAGGGGAGAGGTGCCCCTCGGTCTGGCCGACGGCAACTATCAGAACCTGATCGACGGAGAGACGGTGGAGGTCCGCAGCGGGAAGCTCCGCTGTGAGGGGAAACCGGTTATTATTAAAGAGTAAACACAGCCGCCTGTGCTTTGCACAGGCGGCTGTGTTTTCAAAAATCACCCAGCTGACGCAGGATCGCCCCCGCCATGATCAGGCCGGCGGCCCCCGGGACAAAGGAGATGGAGCCCGGGGTGGCCCGCCGGGCGGAGGAGCCGGGTCGGATGCTGTCCACCGGGGCCTCGGCCTGAATGGGGGCCAGAGGCGTGCGGGGCTCCTCCGGCGACCAGACCACCTTCAGGTGGCTGATGCCCCGGCGGCGCAGCTCCTTGCGCATGACCCGGGCCAGAGGACAGTTCTCCGTTTTGCTGATGTCCGACACCCGCAGCAGGGTGGGGTCCAGCTTGTTCCCCGTGCCCATGGCGCTGATGATGGGCACATTCAGCCGGGCACAGCGCTGCACCAGCTCCAGCTTGGCGGCCACGGTGTCGATGCAGTCGGCCACATAGTCGTACTGGGACAGGTCGATCTGATTGGCGTTTTCAGGCAGGTAGAACATACGCACGGCCCGCACATCGCAGCCGGGATCAATATCCCGCACCCGCCGGGCCAGCACCTCTGCCTTGGGCTGGCCGACCGTAGAGTGGAGGGCTGCGATCTGGCGGTTCAGGTTGCTGACGGAGACAGTATCGTCGTCGTAGAGGTGGAGGGCGCCCACCCCCGCCCGGGCCAGAGCCTCCGTGCAGAAGCCGCCCACACCGCCCACGCCGAATACGGCCACCTTTGCGCCATGCAGACGACGGAGGGCATCAGCGCCCACCAGCATTTCCGTGCGGATAAATTGTTCCGACATATGAGATCACGTCTCCCTTTGGGGTAGTTTCTTCAGAAGTATACCACACAAGCAGGAAAAAGCAAAGCCCCGCCGGAGTCCGGTGGGGCAGGGGAGATAAGGATTTATTTGTGCTCGATATACCCCTCGGCGCACAGCAGCTCGGCCAGCAGCACGGCGCCGCCGGCGGCCCCCCGCAGGGTGTTGTGGGACAGACCGACGAACTTGTAGTCATACTGGGTGTCGGGGCGCAGACGGCCCAGAGAGATGGCCATGCCGCCCTCAAGCTCCCGGTCCAGCCTGGCCTGGGGCCGGTCATTCTCCTCAAAGTAGTGCAGGAACTGCTTGGGGGCGGAGGGGAGCTCCAGCTCCTGGGCGCGGCCCTTGAAGGCGGCCCAGTCGGCCTTGATCTGCTCGATGGAGGGCTTGTCCTTCAGCGTCAGGAACACGGCGGCGGTGTGGCCGTTGGAGACGGGGACGCGCAGACACTGGGCGGTGATCAGCGGGGCCTTGGCGGTGACGATCTTGCCGTCCTCTACGGCGCCCCAGATCTTCAGAGGCTCCTTCTCGCTCTTTTCCTCCTCGCCGCCGATGTAGGGGATGACGTTGTCCACCATCTCGGGCCAGGTCTGGAAGGTCTTACCCGCGCCGGAGATGGCCTGATAGGTGCACACCAGAGCCTTCTCCAGACCGTACTTCCGCAGGGCGTGCATGGCGGGGGCGTAGGACTGGATGGAGCAGTTGGACTTGACGGCGATGAAGCCCCGCTTGGTGCCCAGACGCTTGCGCTGGGCGGGGATAACGGCCAGATGCTCGGGATTCATCTCGGGCACCACCATGGGCACGTCCTCGGTCCAGCGGTTGGCGGAGTTGTTGGAGACCACGGGGCACTCGGCCTTGGCATAGGACTCCTCCAGAGCCCTGGTGGCCTCCTTGTCCAAGTCCACGGCGCAGAAAACGAAGTCTACCAGAGAGGCGATCTTCTCCACGTCGGCTTGGGCGTCCATGACCACGATGCTCTTGGCCTGCTCGGGGATGGGCACGTCCATGGCCCAGCGCTTGCCGGCGGCCTCCTCATAGGTCTTGCCGGCGGAGCGGCTGGAGGCCGCGATCACAGTCAGCTGGAACCAGGGGTGGTCAGCAAGGAGGGTGACGAAGCGCTGACCTACCATGCCGGTGCCGCCGATGACGCCTACTTTATATTTTTCCATATTGCACATTCCTTTCTGGACCGCCGGGCAGCGGTTTGATCTGTGACGAAAAAGAGAAAACGGTGTTGCCAAGGGGGCCCTTTGCCGGTATAATGATTAAGATGTGACCGGCAGCAGAGCAACTTTAGCGCGCAAAACTGAAGTTGGTATCATGATAGCACGCGGGTCCACCCCTGTCAATTCCATGGATATGACGCATTTTTAGAAATGGAGCACCCCATGAAGAGAAAAATAATACAATTTGCCGCTTTTATTCTGCTTCTTGCACTGGCACTGCCCGGGGATGTCTGCGCCGCTCCCGGCGGGAAGCAGGAGATGGTGCGGGTGGGGCTGTTCTTCGGCAGCACCGCCATGGTGGGCAGCAATCTGCAAAACAATACCGGGTATGGGGCGGGCTATCGCTTTGGATACTACGACAGCGACCTGAGCTTTGCGGAGACCGCGCGCACGGGGGAGAAGACCACCGAGGTCACGGTGCTGAAGGCCCAGAACGTGTGGTACTACTACGACCGGTCCACTGGGGCCTATGTGTACAAGACCTCTGACAACGGCGGCACGGCCATCGGCTGCTACCACATCCGGCTGCCGGGGGAGTATGACAGCTTTGACGAGGCGCAGGCAGCAGCGGCGACGGCCGGTGGCTTTGCGGCATGGATCGACGGGGAATATCAGGTGCGTTACGGCGCCTATGTGTCCAAGGAGAAGGCCCAGGAGGCTCTGGACGGCCTGGGTGAGGGTACCATCGTGGGCACCAGCTCTTACGCCGTCACCGTGATCGCCACCGGAACCAGCACGGTACTGTACCAGCACGATGGCGGGGCGGAGCGCCCTCTTGGGATCATGCCGGACGTGACCGGGGCGGAGACGGTGCGCACCTGGTGCAAGGGCTACAAATACGGCGGCGGCTTCCGCTACGAGCGCATCGATGGCGGCGACCTGACCGTGGTCAATATTCTGGATCTGGAGAGCTACATCAAGGGAGTCATCCCCTATGAGATGAATAACGCCTGGCCTCTGGAGGCCCTGAAGACCCAGGCGGTGTGCGCCCGCAGCTACGCAAAGGTGAACATCGGCGAGAGCAAGCACCGGGCCTACCACATCGACGTGTGCGCCACCGCCTGCTGTCAGGCGTACCACGGCGTGGGCACCAACCGGGAGAGCTATCAGGCCAACGAACTGACTGATCGAGCGGTGGAGGAGACGGCGGGGATGTACGCCCTGTACAACGGGCAGCCCATCCCGGCCTACTACTCCTCCAGCCACGGCGGGGCCAGCGAGAGCATCTACAACGTCTGGGGCAGCGACCTGTCCAAGACGCCCTACCTCTGCGGTGTGATCGATCCATACGAGAGCGGGGCCGACAGCATCAACGCCAACTCCGGCTGGACGGTGAAGTATACCGCGGCGGAGCTGACCTCTCGCTTACAGTCCAAGGGATTCGGCACCGGGACCTCCGTGGATCATCTGGAGCTGGAATACTCCGATCTGGGGAATGTGATCCGGGTGGTGGTATACTGGAAGAACGGCAACAGGAACACCATCAAGGCCAGCGGCGGCACCAACGGCATCCGGAACGTGTTCAATCTGAAGTCCATCCGCTTTACGGTGAACGGAGCGTCCCCCTCGGGCGGCGATGACTCCGGCGGACTGACCATCAATGGCAGCCAGACACTGAGCAGTCTGGACGGGCTGTATGTGATCTCCGGCAGCGGCGCGGTGAGCGCACTGGACGAAAGCCCCTATCTGATCTCCGGCGGCGGTACAGTGGCCGAAGCGTCCGTGGGCGGCGGAGGAGAGGGCGTCGGTAGGGGGGGCACGGTAAGCGTGTCCGGCAGCAGCTACACCATCACCGGCGGCGGCTGGGGCCACCAGCTGGGTATGAGCCAGTACGGCGCTTACGCCATGGCCCAGAAGGGCTTTACTTACGATGAGATCGTGGAGTTCTATTACCCCGGCGTATCCGTGGGTGAAATTTCCAAATGACAAGAACGCGGCCCTGACGCACCTGTCCGGAGGCAGGGCGCAGGCAGCCGGAGCGTAAAAGAGGGCATGATGTTTGAAAACTTCTGATTTTGACTTTTATCTGCCGGAGGAGCTGATCGCCCAGCATCCGCTGGAAAAGCGGGACTCCTCCCGACTGTTGACGCTGGACAAGAATACCGGGGCCATCGGCCACCACCATTTCTACGAGCTGCCCCAGTTTCTGCGCCCCGGGGACTGCCTTGTGCTGAACAACTCCCGGGTGCTCCCTGCCCGGCTGATCGGCCATCGGCTGCCCGGCGGCGGCGTGTGCGAGGTGCTGCTGCTCACCGACAAGGGGGACGGCGTATGGGAGTGTCTGGTGCGGCCCGGGCGCAAGATGCGTACAGGGGCACAACTGTCCTTCGGCGATGGCGAGCTGACCGCCACCGTAGAGGCGGAGATCGAGGACGGCAAGCGACTGGTGCGGTTCCACCATGAGGGCATCTTTCTGGAGGTGCTGGAGCGTCTGGGTAAGATGCCCCTGCCGCCCTATATCAAGGAGGAGCTGGAGGATCAGGAGCGGTACCAGACGGTGTACTCCAAGGTAAACGGCTCCGCCGCCGCCCCCACTGCCGGCCTGCATTTCACCCCGGAGCTGCTGGAACAGATCAGCGGGATGGGTGTAAAGGTTTGCTACGTTACCCTCCATGTGGGACTTGGCACCTTCCGCCCGGTGAAGGCGGAGGACATTGCGGATCACGAGATGCATTCCGAGTTCTGCATGATCAGCCAGGAGACGGCGGACACAATCAATGAAACGAAGAAGAACGGCGGTCGGGTGGTGTGCGTAGGCACCACCTCCTGCCGCACCATTGAGAGCTTTGCCGCCGAGGATGGCACCATGACGGCGCGCTCCGGCTGGACGAATATTTTCATCTATCCCGGCTACCGCTTTAAGGTGATGGACGCACTGGTGACCAACTTCCATCTGCCCCAGTCCACGCTGATCATGCTGGTGTCCGCTCTGGCCGGGCGGGAGCATGTCCTGGCCGCCTATGAGGAGGCGGTGAAGGAACGGTATCGCTTCTTCAGCTTCGGCGATGCGATGTTCATTGGAGTCGGGATGTCCGAAAACGGCGATAATGGCAAAAAGTCAGCAATTTCAAGCGTTTCGGAGGATGCGACCGTACCGGATGGCGAGAATGACAAAACCGACCGGTAATGAAATGCGCGTCCCGACTCCGCAACATCGAGGGTATGTGTATGAAATTGACCAACTATTTTGGACCTGTTGACAAAAGCAAAAATTCAGCTGAAACCCATCGTGGCCCAGCAGAATAATAAATTGGGAGATAGCGAAAGATGGCATTTTGCCATCCGCTTAAGATTTAGGGCCATGGCGGCAAGGAGGCATTCTTCCGTAGCTGCA
>CAKUHV010000100.1 GCA_934659445.1 uncultured Oscillospiraceae bacterium
TCTGATCCATGAACTGGCTCAGGGGGCTGGAGCCGAAGAACTCCTTGATGGCGGCGGTGACAGGCCGGATGTTGATCAGGCTCTGGGGGGTGACCACGTCCAGATCCTGGGTGGTCATGCGCTCGCGGATGACCCGCTCCATCCGGCTGAAGCCGATGCGGAACTGGTTCTGGATCAGCTCGCCCACGCAGCGCAGGCGGCGGTTGCCCAGATGGTCGATGTCATCGGGGGTGCCCACGCCGTGGGCCAGGCAGTTCAGGTAGTTGATGGACGCCATGATGTCGTCCACGGTGATGTGCTTGGGGATCAGCTCGTCGATGTGCTCCCGGACGGCGTCCTTCAGTTCCTCGCCGCTGAACTGGTCCAGCAGCCGGCACAGAACGGGGAAGCAGACCTTCTCCTCCACGCCGCACTCGGCGGGGTCGAAGTCCACAAAGCCCTTCATGTCCACGGTGTTGTTGGAGAACACCTTCACCTGCTTGCCGTCCATGTCCAGCACGGCCTCGTTCACGCCCTTGGCCTCCAGCTCTCTGGCGCGCTCCCGGGTCAGGGTCTCGCCGGCCTCGGCCAGGATCTCGCCGGTGCGGGGGTCGGCCACGGGCATGGCCAGGGTGCGGCCGGACAGGCGGGTCCAGATGGCCATCTTCTTGTTGAACTTGTAACGGCCCACGCTGGACAGGTCGTAGCGGCGGGGATCGAAGAAGGTGGCCTCCAGCAGGGTCTTGGAGGTGTCCACCGTGGGGGGCTCGCCGGGGCGCAGCTTGCGGTAGATCTCCAGCAGGGCCTCCTCATAGGTCTTGCAGGTGTCCTTCTCCAGAGTGGCCAGAATGCGCTCGTCCTCGCCGAACATCTCGATGATCTCGGCGTCGGTCCGGGGGCCCACGGCGCGGATCAGGCAGGTGATGGGCAGCTTGCGGTTCTTGTCGATGCGGACGTAGAACACGTCGGACAGGTCGGTCTCATACTCCAGCCAGGCGCCCCGGTAGGGGATCACGGTGGTGGCGTAGGTGTGGTTGTCGGCCTTGTCCTTGGTGTCGGCATAATACATGCCGGGGGAGCGGACGATCTGAGAGACGATCACGCGCTCCGCGCCGTTGATGACAAAGGTGCCGGCGTTGGTCATCACCGGGAAGTCGCCCATGAAGATCTCCTGCTCCTTGATCTCCTCGGTCTCCTTGTTGCGCAGACGCACCCGCACCTTCAGGGGGGCGGCATAGGTGGCGTCCCGGCCCTTGCACTCCTCTACGTCGTACTTGGGCTTTTCGTCCATGGAGTAGTCCACGAAGGACAGCTCCAGATTGCCCGCATAGTCGGAGATGGAGCCCACGTCCTTGAATACCTCCCGCAGGCCGGTATCCAGGAACCACTGGTAGGAGGTCTTCTGCACTTCCAGCAGATAGGGCATCTGCAGGATCTCCTCGTGGCGTGCGAAGCTCTTGCGCAGGGTCTTGCCGTAGTAGACATCCTTGACCATTCTAAAAAATCAGCTCACTTTCCTCTGTTCTGAATGAGTGGATCAACATTTTTCTCCCTATAAGCGACCTGTCCCGTCCGCGCCTTTGTGATTTCCTACAAATTTTTCGGCGGCAGAGTTTTGCGCACGCCCGGCACGGTTGCAAGTTTCGTGGGAACTTCTCTTGTGTTTCCCGCCGGGCTGTGGTATCCTACGGACAGAGCGTGGGGGACTGCGCTCTTTTTCATAGGGATATGAAAGCATTTTATTGTACCACGGCGCAGTTTTTATGTCAAGTATCTTTCCGGCCCGGCCGGTTTTTTCTTTTTTCAGGAAAAAACCTTCTCCGCCCCCTGCCAATTTTTCTCCCCAACTTTATTTGACATGCCCACGCAAATATGTTACAATTCGGTTACAACTTCAAATTTATGTGAACCGCCTTAGGAGGAACTTATATGTCCGCACAGTCCATCCCCCTTACCTATAAGGGCCGCGCCCTTCGCCGCAAGGATAATCTGATCTACTACGGCACCATGGCCGAGAAATATATCGCCGTGCTGCAGATCCAGGCCGCTCAGGATCTGGACGGTCTGCCCATGTCCAGCAAGGTCTCCGTCCAGCTTCAGCTCACCGACCCCGACCTGAAGAGCCGCGACCGCGTGGTCAAAAGCACGGAAAAGCCCAAGGACAATCTGTTCGACGCTCTGGATCTGGCCTGTATCTGGCTGGACCGCTTTCAGGAGAAGGGCTGACCTCTCTCCCCGTCCCTTCCCGCCAACCGGAAATGCTGGAGGAATTTACCTATGAGTTTTCACCGATCCGCAGGGGCCCGCGCAGCGGCCCTTCTGCTGTCCGCCGCCATGCTGTTCACCCCCGCTCTGGCCGCTTCCAACGGCGTCGTCACCGCCGAGAGCGGTCTGCACGTGCGTCAGGCCAGCAGCGCTGACAGCGCCTCGCTGGGCCTGCTGGAAAAGGGCACCACGGTAGAGATCCTGTCCGATCTGGGCAACGGTTGGCTGGAGATCTCCTATCAGGCCGCCACGGGCTTTGTGTCCAGCGAGTATGTCGAGCCCACCACCGTCACCGGCAAGGTGAACGCCGGCCCCCTGAACGTGCGCTCCGCCCCCGGCACCGACGGTACGAAGGTGGGCCAGCTGGCCAAGGGGACCGAGGTGGAGATCCTCTCCAGCGAGGACGGCTGGTATCAGGTGATCGGCGGCGATCTGGCGGGCTACGTCTCCGCCCAGTATGTCACGCTGGACAGTCAGTCCGCCAGCATCACCTATATCAAGGTGGTAGAGGGGCCCCTGAACATCCGCTCCGGCCCCGGCTCCGGCTATGACAAGGTAGGTAGCCTGCGCGCCGGCCGCGTGGTAGAGACCTATGGCCAGGAGAATGGTTGGTACAAGATCGAGAACGGCTACGTCTCTGGCGACTATGTCCGCATTGCCGAGGCCAGCGAGGCCGCCCAGAACGATCTGGGCAGCGAGATCGCCGAATATGCCCTGCAATTCGTGGGCTGCAAATACCGCTATGGCGCCTCCGGCCCCAGCAGCTTCGACTGCTCCGGCCTGACCAAATACGTCTATAAGCAGTTCGGCTACACCCTGAACCGCACCGCCTCCGCCCAGCTGGACAACGGCACGTCCGTCGCCCGCAGCGAGCTTCAGCCCGGCGATCTGGTCATGTTCAAGAAGGCCGGCTCCAACGCCAGCCGCGCCTCCCATGTGGGCATCTACATCGGCGATAATCAGTTCGTCCACGCCTCCTCCTCCTCTGTGGGGGTGATCGTCAGCGACATCAACACCTCCTATTACAAGACCGGCTTTGTGGGCGCCCGGCGCGTCGTTTGATCTGTCTGAACTGTAAAGCACCCCCGCGCGGCATTTGCCGCGCGGGGGAGTTTTTTGTTTGGATCGCTCAGCCCAGCTTTTTCACCCAGTTCTTCAGGGCGGGACCGGCCTCGTCCACATGGCTACCGTGGATCGCAAGCCCCTCTGTCACCGCCGCGCCCTTGGCCGCAGCGGCGATCTCCCGCTCCGTGCGGCACAGTCCGCTGCCCTCGTGGGTGCAGAAGGGGCAGATGGTCTTGCCGGAGAAGTCCCCCTGCTCCAAAAAGGTGTACACCGCCATGGGCATGGTGCCGCAGTAGTTGGGATAACCCAGATAGATCCGGTCATATTTGCTCAGGTCGCCGGGCAGCTGGGCCAGCTCCGGCCGGGCGTTGTCCCGAAAGTCCCTCTTTGCCTCGTCCACACAGGCCCGGTAGCCCTGGGAGTAGGGCACCTTCTGCCGGATCTCGAACAGGTCCCCGCCGGTCAGCTCCGCCAGCTGCTCCGCCGCTTTGGCGGTGTTGCCCTTTTGGATCGTGCGCATCGCGCCGCCGAAGTAGTTCTCCCCCGCCCGGGAATAATATGCGATCAGGACTGCCATACAGATCTCTCCCTTGTATTCAAATGCAGTATTTCTCGATGTAGGCGTTCTGGCACTTTTTGATCACCTTTACCGCCTCTTCCCGGGGCAGCACGTCGCTGACCACGGTCTCCTTCCCCTCCAGACTCTTGTACACCCGGAAGAAGTGCCGGATCTCGTTGGCCACATGGTCGGGCAGCTGGGTGATGTCCTGATAGCTGTTATAGGTGGGGTCCTGGAAGGGGATGGCGATGATCTTCTCGTCCAGAGCGCCGCCGTCCTCCATGGAGATCACGCCAATGGGGTAGCACTCCACCAGACTCATGGGGCGGATGCACTCGGAGCACAGCACCAGCACATCCAGCGGGTCGCCGTCGTCCGCCCAGGTGCGGGGGATAAAGCCGTAGTTGGCGGGGTAGTGGGTGGAGGTATACAGGATGCGGTCCAGCCGCAGGGCCCCCGTCTCCTTATCCATCTCATACTTGTTTTTAGAGCCCTTCTCAATCTCGATCACGGCCAGAAAATCCTCTGCCCGCACCCGCCCCGGGGCCACATCATGCCATAGATTCATATCATATCCTCCTCTTTGCCCCGGCACGGACCCAATGTCATTCAGTCAGGGACTTTGTCATTGCGAGCCAGTCCGCAGACTGGTGCGGCAATCCGCTTTTTTCAACGTTTCAGATACAGATTCCCACGGCAGTGACAGGTTTTCCTTCATTGGATGGCATTGGGCACAGCCGGGGCCGCTGTTTCTGCTTTTGTCTTACTGCTGTGCGCTCTGGTCCGGGTGATACTGCTTGCAGGTGCACTTCTTCCACTTCAGTCCGCTGCCGCAGGGGCAGGGGTCGTTGCGGCCGATCTTGACCACCTTCACCGGCTGCTTGCGCACGGTGCCGTCGCTCCCCCCGGCGGACTCGCCGGTGATCTTGGCCACCCGGGTGCGCTTGACCTCCTCGTTCTTTCGCAGGCGCACGGCAAACAGGCGGCGCAGGGTCTCCTCCTGAATGGCGGCCACCATGCTCTCGAACATCTCGTAGCCCTCGGTCTTATAGGCCACCACGGGGTCGGTCTGGGCGTATGCCCGCAGGCCGATGCCCTGCTTCAGCTCGTTCATGGCGTCGATGTGGTCCATCCAGTACTCGTCCACCACCCGCAGCATGACGATGCGCTCCAGCTCCCGCATGAGGGGGCTGCCGATCTCCTGCTCCTTGGCGGCGTAGACCTTCTCCGCCTTCTGGCTGACCAGCTCTACCAGCCCCTCGGCGTCATACTGCTGCAACTGCTCGTCGGTCAGCTCCAGCTCCCCCGGGGCCAGGAACATGGTGCGGAAGGGGGCTACGGCCTGCCGGAAGGACTCGGCGTCCATGTGCTTCTGCTCGCCCATGTGCCCCAGAATGGCGGAGCGGACGGTATTGTGCAGCATGTTCTGCAGGGACTCCTGCAGGTCGTCCCCGGCCAGCACTTGGGCGCGCTGCTTATAGATGACCTCCCTCTGGGTGTTCATCACGTCGTCGTACTGCAGCACGTTCTTACGGGTCTGGAAGTTCCGGGACTCCACGCTCTTCTGGGCGTTCTCGATAGCGCCGGAGAGCATCTTGGCGTCGATGGGGGTGTCCTCGTCTAGCCCCACCTTCTCCATCATGTTCATAATCCGCTCGGAGCCGAACAGACGCATGATGTCGTCCTCCAGGGACAGGTAGAACCGGGTCTCGCCGGGGTCGCCCTGACGGCCGGCGCGGCCGCGCAGCTGGTTGTCGATGCGGCGGGACTCGTGCCGCTCGGTGCCCAGAATGAACAGGCCGCCCGCGGCGCGGACCTTCTCCGCCTCCTCCTTGATGTTCTGCTTATACTTGGCCTCGGCCTGCTGGAACATCTGCCGGGCCTTCAGGATCTCCTGATCGTCCGTCTCGGCAAAGC
>CAKUHV010000101.1 GCA_934659445.1 uncultured Oscillospiraceae bacterium
GCATCCTGTTCGCCGGCCTGTATGTGGCCGGCTATCTGGGGGCCTTCCTCCTGCGGGAGACCAGGACGCTCTTCTTCGTCCCCCTGTGGCTGGCCATGGCCAGCGGCGGCGCCAATGCCAACCTGATGGCCTCCACCCTGGTGAGCCAGTATGGCCGGGCCAATTACGCCCACGTCTGGTCCGTCCTCTTTACGGGGTGCAGCCTGATCCGCAACCTCTGCTATCTGCTCATCGGGACCATCGTCGCCCTGTCGGGCACCTACGCCCGGGTCTATCTGGCGTGGGGGCTCATCTCCGCCGCCGCGCTGGTGCTGATCCTCATCTCCAATTTCAACTACCGTGCCGCGCCGGGCGCCGCCGCCTGAACGGGCATAAAAGATGTAGTCCGCCTCGATCAAAACCTGATAATCCGTGCCGGCGAGGAACTCCCGCACCAGCAGGCCGCCCTCCGTCTCCCGACGCTTGCCGTTGGTGCTGCCGTACTTCTCCCGGCAAAGTCAAGCGCGCCCCCGGCGGAGATCCGCCGGGGGCACGCGCTTGGAGCGGCCGTTACATTCTCCAGAACCGGCCGGTGAAGCAGGCCCAGAGGATGAAGCCCACGCCCTGCAGGATGAGCAGGATGCCCACGATGAGGGCCAGGGTCACAGCGCCGGCCATGGGGTCCGTCATGGAGACGAAGCCGGCCACGGTGAGCAGGATGCCCAGCGCCGTGAACCAGCCCCAGCCCCGCACGCCGAAGCGCCGCAGGTCAAAGGAATTCACGAAGCGGCTGATGCCGGAGAACACCAGCCACATACCCAGAATGAAGGGAAGGGTCATGGCGGTGAACAGGTTGTTGGCCAGGATGAAGATGGAGAGCATCACGGTGAGGATGCCGTCCAGCAGGAACCAGCCGGAGCCGTACATCACCCGGCCGCCGGCGGCGAAGATGACGATGTCGATGATGCCGGAGAACAGCATGGCCAGCCCCAGCAGGACGGACAGACCGCTGAGGGTGGAGTCCGGGTTGGCGATGCACACCACGCCCATGACGATGAGGGCGATGCCGGCCAGGATCCAGAGCACGCGGGTAGCAGTTTTATTCATAAGAGCATCTTCCTTCCGAAATTCTGGGAGTAAAACAGCCCCCGCTGCTGCGGGGGCTGTTTTCTGTTGGCGTGTTACTCGATGGCGATGGCGGTGGTCTTGGGCAGGGCCTTGTGCTCTACCTTCGGGATGGACAGGCGGAGGATGCCGTCCTCAAACCTGGCGGAGACATCGGCGGGCTCCACCTCGCCGCCCACATAGAAGCTGCGGCTGCATGCGCCGGCGTACCGCTCCTGCCGGATGTAGCGGCCCTTCTTGTCGGTCTCGTCCTTGTCCAGACCCTTGGCAGCCTGGATGGTCAGGTAGCCATCCTTCAACTCCACGCTGACCTCGTCCTTCTTGAAGCCGGGGAGATCAACGTCCAACTCATAGCTGTCGTCAGTCTCGCGCACGTCGGTCTTCATCAGGTTCTTGGCGTGCTTGCCGTACAGCGGATCGCGGCCCTGAGGGATCATCATGGCAAAGGGATCGGAGAAGAAATCGTCGAACAGGTTCTCACTGAAAATACTGGGTAACATAGAAAAGCCTCCATTCGTCTGCGTTGTTACCGCATATAAAATACGTTCTGCGACCCTCGGGCGGGGGCCTCAAACCCTCTCTCCCTTGGATCGTCTTTATCATAGCACGAAAATTAGCACTGTCAATAGGAGAGTGCTAATGTTAACAAAGGAACTCATGTTTGTTCACAATTTATCCGATTTCCCCGCTGTTCCGGCTCGAAAAGTGAAGCAGCGCCCTCCGCCTACCGGCGGAGGGCGCTGTAATGGAGCGGTATGTTACGCCTTGAAGCTATCCTTCAGGCCCACGGCCCGGTTGAACACCAGATGGCCGGGGGCGGAGTCCCGGCTGTCGGCGCAGAAGTAGCCTTGCCGCAGGAACTGGAAGCGGTCAGCGGGCTGGGCGCCGGCCAGGGAGGCCTCCACCTTGGCGCCGGTGAGGACCTCCAGGGAGTTGGGGTTCAGGCAGTCCAGGAAGTTCTTGCCGGCGGCGTCTGGGTCGGCGTCGGAGAAGAGATTGTCGTACAGGCGGACCTCGGCGTCCAGGGCGGTGGCGGCGTCCACCCAGTGGATGGTGGCGCCCTTCACCTTGCGGCCGTCGGCGGGGTCGCCGCCCCGGGAGTCGGGATCGTACTCGGCGGCGATCTCGGTGACATTGCCGTTCTCGTCCGTCTCATAGCCCACGCAGCGGATGAGGTAGGCCCCCTTCAGGCGGCACTCGGGGCCGTTGGGGTAAAGCCGCTTGTACTTGGGGATGGGCTCGGGCAGGAAGTCCTCCGCCTCGACCCACAGATGGCGGGAGAAGGTCACCTCGCGGCTGCCGGCGGCGGGATCCAGGGGGTTGTTCTCCACGGTGAGCCGCTCGGACTGCCCCTCCGGACAGTTGGTGATGGTCAGCTTCACCGGGCGGAGCACGGCCATCACCCGGCGGGCCTTCTCGTTCAGGTCCTCCCGCAGGCAGTGCTCCAGGAAGCCGTACTCAATGGTGTTCACCGACTTGGTGACCCCCACCCGCTCGCAGAAGCTGCGGATGGACTGGGGGGTGTAGCCCCGGCGGCGCAGGCCGCAGAGGGTGGGCATACGGGGGTCGTCCCAGCCGGAGACCCGGCCCTCCTCCACCAGCTGGCGCAGCTTGCGCTTGGACATGACGGTGTGGTCGATGCCCAGGCGGGAGAACTCGATCTGCCGGGGCTTGTGGAAGGGGATGGACACATTGCTCACCACCCAGTCGTACAGGGGGCGGTGATCCTCAAACTCCAGGGAGCAGAGAGAGTGGGTGATGCCCTCCAGCGCGTCCTCCAGGGGGTGGGCGAAGTCGTACATGGGGTAGATGCACCACTTGTCCCCCTGCCGGTGGTGGCGGGAGTGGTTGATGCGGTAGATGACGGGGTCCCGCATGTTGAAGTTGCCGCTGGCCAGATCGATCCTGGCCCGGAGGGTCATGGCGCCGTCGGGGAACTCGCCGGCGCGCATCCGGCGGAACAGGTCAAGAGACTCCTCCATGGGCCGGTCCCGGTAGGGGGAGGTGGCGGGCACGCCCACGTCGCCCCGGTGGGCCTTGAACTCCTCGGGGGAGAGCTGGCAGACATAGGCCAGCCCCTTGCGGATGAGCTCCTCGGCGTACTCGTACATCTTGTCGAAGTAGTCGGAGGCGTAGTAGAAGCGGTCGCCCCAGTCGAAGCCCAGCCAGTGGATGTCCTCCTGGATGGCCTCCACGTACTCCTCGTCCTCCTTGGAGGGGTTGGTGTCGTCCATGCGGAGGTTGCACAGGCCATGGTACTTCTCGGCGGTGCCGAAGTCGATGGTCAGGGCCTTGCAGTGGCCGATGTGGAGGTAGCCGTTGGGCTCGGGCGGGAAGCGGGTGTGTACCTGCATACCCTCGTACTGGCCGCCCTGGGCGATGTCCTCGTCAATGAAATTATGGATAAAGTTCTGAGAAACAATGGGGTTCAGTTCTTCAGGCATGTGGTTCCACTCCTTACGGTAAAATTAACTTTATTATTATAATGGATGCCGCATGGAATTTCAACTGCCAATTTGGGCGGGGCGGCCCCCTTTTGTCATCATGAGAGCCCCCTATTCGTCATTCCGAGCGCCCCCCTGTTTGTTATCCTGGGCCCTCTTTTTTGTCATCCTGAGCGGAGCGAAGGATCTTTCCGAAAAGATTCTTCGGTGCTTCGCACCTCAGAATGACAGGGGGATGCCGCTGCACCTCAGAATGACAGGGGCGGTCTCACGGGCCGCCCCTGTAAAAAGGCCGAATGCGTGTGTGTAGGGGCCGCTGTCCCCAGCGGCCCAGGGCGGGCGTTCCGTAAACGGGCCGATGAGGACATCGGCCCCTACAATGAGGAACCAGCCCGTTCACGCACCGCAGAACGTCAGTGAGCGGGAGAACGGCCAGACAGTCCTGTTACCGCGAGTGCAGAAATCGTGTTGATTCGACCCACAGGGCTAAGGCCCTTCAGCGGGATTTCTAAGGGCGGCAGCCCTTGGACACGTTTTTGCCTCCTTTTTGCGTGTACAAAAAGGAGGTCGCCCTGGGGGGCGAAACCCCAGCCCCCGTCCCCGCTGCGCGGGAGCATAAGCTACAGCATCACCGGCACCGGCCGGATGACGGTCAGCGTGTCCGGCGTGACGGCGCACTCCATGGCCAGCACCCGCACCCCCGCGGCGGCCGCCGCCCGCAGGGCCGCGCCGAAGGCGGGGTGGGTATCGTCGTTGGGGGAGAATTGCTTCATGCCCTCCATCTGGAGGATGAAGCACACCGCCGCCTCGTACCCCTCCGCCCGGCAGGCGGCCAGCTCCCGCAGATGCTTCACGCCCCGCTCCGTGGGCGCGTCGGGGAAGCGGGCCAGCCCGCCGTCCTCCAGGGTGCAGCCCTTCACCTCCGCGAAGCCCCGGCGCTCCCCGGCCTCCCAGTAGAAATCGAACCGGGAGGAGCCCCAGGCGACCTCCGGCTTCAGCCGGGTGAGCCCGGGCACGAAGCCCCCGGCCAGCGCCCACTCGGCGAACACCCTGTTGGGGGCCTGAGCGTCCATGTTGACGAGCAGCCCGGCCTTGTCCACGGCGATGAGGTCGTATTTCGTTTTGCGGGCGGGGTTGGTCCCCTCCGCCAGCCAGACCGTCCGGCCGGGAAGGAGAAGCTCTTTACACCGCCCGGTGTTCTTGACGTGGACGGTCTCCGTCCGCCCGTCCAGCTCCACCCGGGCGATGAAGCGGTTGGGCCGGTCGAGAAAGACCGCCGGGCAGACGCAGTCATATTTCATTGGACATCCCCTGCCTTCTGTGGTATCGTGTCAGTATAACCGATTTTTCGCAGGGAGGCAACTGTTATGGGACACATTCCGTCCGGGGATACCGCGGTGCTGGAGTTGGTGCGCTTTGAGGACGCGCTGGCGGCCGCGGAGCGGCCAAATCCCGATTATGATATTACAAAATGGATATACGCGCCCAATTTCTACTCGGAGTATCGTTACATTCTGGGCACACGGGGGGAGAAGCCTCTGATCTGCGTGGGCATCAACCCCTCCACCGCCGCGCCGGACGATCTGGACAACACCCTCAAGTCCGTGGAGCGGGTGGCCCGCTTCAACGGGTACGACAGCTTCCTCATGTTCAACGTCTACGCCCAGCGGGCCACCGACCCGGACGATATGGAGCGCGCCTGCAACGCCGCCCTCCACGCCGAGAACATGAAGGCCTTCGACTATGTGCTCTCCCTGTCGGCGGCCCCGGCGGTGTGGGCCGCGTGGGGCACGGTGATCGAGAAGAGGGACTATCTGCCCGCCTGCGTGCGGGACATGATCGCCCTGGGGGAGGCCCGGGGGGCCCGGTGGTACTCCGCCGGGAAGCGCTCCAAAAAGGGCCATCCCCACCACCCCCTGTACCTGCGGAAGGACAGCCCGCTGGAGCCCTTCGACGTGGCGGGGTATCTGGACTGCCTTGAGAAATAAAGAAGTCCCCCGGCCGCCGGCCGGGGGACTGTGTGGAGCGGAGGAGACGCCGGCGGGCGTCTCCCCGTTTTTTATGCAGCCAGGCCGCACATCAGTGTGCCCAAAGCGTTCTTGACTTCCCGGACGGGCGATTTTAG
>CAKUHV010000102.1 GCA_934659445.1 uncultured Oscillospiraceae bacterium
TCCACCTATATCATCACGCCCTATAACGTGGACCTGCTGGGCGACCTGATCGACGAGCTGGAGAACAACGGGCTGTACTTCTGAAATGGCCGCCGGGGCCCCATCGCGGATGGGGCGGCGCGGTAAGCGCCGTAAATTCGAGGGGCGCTGCCCCGAGAATTTCCGCAGGGCGAATTCACTTCGCCCGAGGATTTAAAATACAGGGGTCCCCGCAGGATGCGCAGCATCATGGGGGGCGGCCATTTCCACCTATATCATCACGCCCTATAACGTGGACCTGCTGGGCGACCTGATCGACGAGCTGGAGAACAACGGGCTGTATTTCTAAGCAGAACGCCGGTCGGCCTCGCTCCACAAGTCGGCAAGGGCAGAGCCCTTGCCCTACGGGCTATTCTATCCATTGTGTGTAGGGCGCGACGACCCGGCGCGCCGCAAAACATCGGGCGGCCAAAGGCCGCCCCTACGGCGCGTACCATTCGTGGTTCCTCGTAGGGGCCGATGTCCCCATCGGCTCGCCTGTCCGCCGCCCCCTCATCCGGCCCTTCGGGCCGCCTTCCCCCTTGGGGTGGAAGACATTTCCCACCCCTCACACTCAAATCGAAGGAGGTTTTTTCTATGCTCACTCCCCAGGAGGTATCCGAACGCGTATTCCCGAAGGCTTCCTTCGGCGGCTATAACATGGCCCAGGTGGACGAGTTCCTGGATCTGCTGACTGAGGACTACTCCACCCTTTACAGCGAAAACGCCGTGCTGAAAAGCAAGATGAAGGTGCTGGTGGACAAGGTGGAGGAGTACCGCTCCACGGAAAATGCCATGCGTAAGGCCCTGATGACCGCCCAGCGCATGGCCGACGACACGGTAAAGGAGGCCGAGCAGCGCCGGGACGAGATCATCCGTCAGGCCCAGCAGCAGCGGGACGACATGCTGGCCCACGCGGAGGAGAACGCCCGGGCTCAGGCCCAGGAGCTGGGCCGCCAGGTAGAGGCGGAGGAGTTCCGCCTGGCCCAGGCCAAGAAGGCCACTGCCGACTATGTGCGGCAGCTCCGCCAGCTCCACGACGACGCCGTGGCCTATCTGGACGGGCTGGACCAGCTGGCCCCCCCTCAGGCCCAGCCGGAGGAGCCCGCCCCCGCCGCGCCCGCCGACCCGGTGGACGAGACGGTCTCTGACATCGACGAGAGCGTGCAGCGGCTGCTGGCCCGGGCCATGGACGATGTGGCCGCCGAGAAAGCCCGCGGCGAAGCCCCCGACGGCGGAGACGATCAGGAGGACACCATCCCCCTGCCCGACGTGACCGCCGCCCAGCCGGCGCAGGACGGGGATGAGGACGACGCCCCTGTCTCCCGCATCGACTTCGGCAGCTTGCAGTTCGGGCGGGACTACGAGATCAAGTGACGAGACGATACGCAAAGGTTCCCCGGCATTCCTGCCGGGGAACCTTTGATTTTCCGCCGTAAAATTTCCGAAAAATATTTCCCCGCCGCCTTTTTCGACCGATCTCGCGCTTTTAGGTTGGTAAAATATGGTTGTCCCATTCAAAAACCGGCGCCCGCCGGAGGGCGGCCGCGCCGACTTTTCAGGAGGTGCGCCATGTCTGCCTTATTCAAACGCGGCCCGCTGGATGCCAGCCGGGTGATGTTTCTTCCCGTAGACGCCATTGCGCCCAACCCCTACCAGCCCCGGCAGACCTTTGCCCGGGAGGAGCTGGACGAGCTGGCCCAGTCCATCCGCGCTCTGGGGGTCCTCCAGCCCCTGACCGTGCGGAAGGGAGAGGGCGGCTGGGAGCTGGTGGCCGGCGAGCGCCGCCTGCGGGCCGCCCGACTGGCGGGGCTGGACAAGGTGCCCTGCCTGTCCGTCCGGGTGGACGGACAGACCACCTCTCTGCTGGCCCTGGTGGAGAACGTGCAGCGCACCGATCTGGATTTCTGGGAGGAGGCCCTGGCCCTGCGCCGGCTGCTGGACACCTTCCACCTGTCTCAGGAGGAGGCCGCCCGGCGGGTGGGCAAAAGCCAGTCCGCCGTGGCCAACAAGCTGCGGCTGCTGCGGCTGCCGCCGGAGGTGCTCGCCCGCCTGCGGGCGGGGGGCTTTACGGAGCGCCACGCCCGGGCCCTGCTGAAACTGGAGGGCTCCCCCCTGCTGGAGCAGGCGGTGGACCTTTTGGAGGCGGACCAGCTCACCGTGGCCCAGACGGAGGCGCTGGTAGAGAGTCTGCTCTCCCCCGCCCCGGACGCCCCGCGGAAAAAGCCCCTGTTCGTGCTGAAGGACGTGCGGCTGTTTCTGAACACCCTGAAGCGGAGCATGGAGCTGATGCGCTCCGCCGGGGTGAACGCCCAGTGCCGCCGGGAGGACCGGGAGGATTCTATCCTGCTGACCATCTCCATTCCCCGGGCCGCGTCCTGAAAAGTCGGCGGAATATAGCGCTATCAACACTGTAGGGGCCGCCCCATGTGGCGGCCCGCCTATTCTATCCACCGCCCCCTCATCCGTCATCGCCTTGCGGCGATGCCACCTTCCCCCCCCTGTGGGGGGAAGGCTTGACGGGCGGCCAAAGGCCGCCCCTACGGTACGTGGTATTTGTGGCCTCTCGTAGGGCGCGACGACCCCGGCGCGCCGCCAAACGTCGGGCAGATGGGGACATCCTCCCCTACGGCAAGCGCGTCCATGTTTCACGTGAAACATGGACGTGCTTTATATTCTCTCTTTCCGGGCATACTCCTTAAGGCTGCACCGCGCAATTCGGCAAGCAGATTCGGCGAAGCGCGAAGATGCAATTGTGCGGTGTTGCCTTAAAAAAGACGTTCAAATCGGTTGAAAAGAGGACGCTTCCTTGGTATAATTGAGAATTGCCACGGATAGAAACATAACGGTATCCGTCGGGCAAGAAGGAGGCACTTTATGGCGCGCATCATCGCTGTGGTCAACCAGAAGGGCGGCGTGGGAAAGACCACCACCACGGTCAATCTTACCGCTGCGCTGGCCGCGCTGGGCAAGAAGGTCCTGCTGTGCGACTTCGACCCCCAGGCCAACGCCACCTCCGGCATGGGGGTGGACAAGAACACCGCCTCCCCCAACGTGTACGACGTGCTCATCAACGGCGCCGACCCCAAGCGCGGGGTGGTGTCCACCCGGTATGGGGACGTGCTGCCCTCCAACAAGGCTCTGGCCGGGGCGGGCATCGAGATGATCGGCATCGAGGGCCGGGAAAAGCTGCTGAAAACCGCTTTGGATGCTCTGGCCCCCGGGTATGACTTCATCCTCATCGACTGCCCCCCCTCTCTGGAGCTGCTGACGGTGAACGCCCTGTGCGCCGCCCAGACCCTGCTGGTGCCGGTGCAGTGCGAATACTACGCTCTGGAGGGGCTGAGCGATCTGCTGGCCACGGTGCGCATCGTCAAGCGGGGGCTGAACCCCAGGCTGGGGCTGGAGGGCGTGCTGCTGACCATGTTCGACAGCCGCACCAACCTGTCCCTTCAGGTGGCGCAGGAGGTCAAGCGCCACTTCCCCGGGCAGGTGTTCGCCACCGTCATCCCCCGGAACGTGCGCCTGTCCGAGGCCCCCAGCCACGGTAAGCCCATCTCCGCCTACGACCCCTATTCCCGGGGGGCGGAGGCTTACGCCGCTCTGGCGGAGGAGGTGGCGGGAAAGCGGACCTGAGCCCGGCTTTCCCCGATCGCCGCCCACTAAGGGGGCGGCGATCCGTTGAAAATTTACAGCATCACAAATAAAGAGGTGATCCTATGGCGAAAAAGAAGGCGGAACTGGGTCTGGGCCGGGGGCTGAACGCCCTGCTAGGCGACCCGGTGCTGCAAAATCAGGGGGAGGGCTCCGTTTCTCTGCCCATCTCACAGGTGGAGCCCGGCCTGAACCAGCCCCGAAAGCGCTTCGATCCCGAGGCCCTGGCCGAGCTGGCCGACTCCATCCGGGAGCACGGCATCATCCAGCCCCTCACCGTGCGGCGGCTGAGCAGCGGCTACTACCAGATCATCGCCGGCGAGCGCCGCTGGCGGGCGGCCAAGCAGGCCGGGCTGGACGAGGTGCCCGCCGTCATCATCGAGGCCGACGACCGCAAGGTCATGGAGCTGGGCCTGATCGAAAACCTGCAGCGGGAGGACCTGAATCCCGCCGAGGAGGCCCGGGGCTATCAGGTGCTCATGACCGAGTACGGCATGACCCAGGAGCAGGTGGCCCAGCGCATGGGCAAGTCCCGCCCCGCCGTGACCAACGCCCTGCGGCTGCTGAATCTGCCGGAGGACCTGATGGCGCTGGTGGAGGAGGGAAAGCTCTCCGCCGGACACGCCCGGGCCCTGCTGGGCGCACCCACCCCGGCCCTGCAGCGGCAGGCGGCCAAGGCCGTGCTGGACAAGGGGCTGTCCGTACGGCAGACCGAGGCGCTGGTAAAGGCCCTTCAAAAGGAGAAAAAGCCCAAGGTCAGGAGCGAGGACATGCTGGCCATTTATCTGGCGGATCTGGAGAAAAACCTGGGCAGCCAGCTGGGCCGGAAGGTGCACATCCAGCACAGGGGCAAAAAAGGCAAGCTGGAGCTGGAGTATTACAGCGAGGACGACCTTGAGACTCTGCTGCGCCTGCTGAACTACAGCCAGGAGGGAGGGCAGTCCACATGAGCGAAACGCCTGCTCCCTCCCCCGCCCCCGGCGACAAGGACCGCCGCTCCCACCACCGCCGGCGGCGGCAGTCGGTGGTGCAGTATATCGCCGTTCTCTTCGCCGCCGCCTTCGTCCTGCTGGGCATGAGCTATGTCATGGAAAAGCGGCAGAACGCCCAGGAGGTGGACGACCTGAAGAAGCAGTCCAACTCCGCCATGCAGTCGGTGGAGGTGCTGATCCAGGAGAATGAGGACCTGAAGCAGCAGGTGGACGATCTGAAGCGCCAGCTGGAGCAGACCGAGTCCGCCCACTTGCAGAGCGAGGAGGAGCTGACCCGGGCCCAGTCCGACGCCGCCAATACCGCCGCCGCCCTGGACTGGTTCTGGCAGATCGACGAGGCCTATGTGAAGAACAAGTGGTCGCTCTGCCGCAGCCTGATGCAGGACATGCCCGAGGGGCTGGCGGCCTATCTGCCCCAGGAAAGCGTCACCGACAACGGCCGCTTCTCCCCCGCCGACCGGTATGCCGAGATCCGGCAGAAGGTGCTGCACGAATAAAACCACGTAAATACCGAATCGAAGCCCAACGGCTATGCCGTGGGTTCGATTCGGAGAGGCGGAGCAACGGAATGAACGCGCTTTCCCGCCTGTGGGAGAGCAAGTGATATGTAGTTTGCGACGCCGAGGTTTCACGTGAAACGCCCGTAGGGTGCGACGACCTGGCGCACCCAAAGAACGCCCCCTCACCCGCTCGTCCTCGCAAGCTCCGCATGCCCCAGGGCAGCCTCTCTTGCCCCTGCGGGGCAATTCACCTTCTCATTCGCCACGGCATAAATGCCATGGCTTATTCACTCCGCTGCTCGTCCTCTCCCCAACATGACCGCTGCGCTGGGTCACGTTGGGGGCCCCAAATGGCCACCTTCCCCCCCGGGTGGGGAAGGCTTATTAAGCGGCCACAGGCCGCCCCTGCGGCTTCTAAACATCCGTAATTCCCTGTAGGGGCGGATATCATCCGCCC
>CAKUHV010000103.1 GCA_934659445.1 uncultured Oscillospiraceae bacterium
TGTCCCCGCAGCCACCCCTTCCCCGGGGCGGAGGTGAAGCCCTCTCTGATGATCTACGCCAAGCCTGTCACCATGAAGGACATGAACAAGCGGTATAAGCTGATCTCCGTGGAGGACATTCGCTTCAAGCTGTGCAACATCAAGACCCTGAACCTGATCCCCAGCGTGCTGGCCAACCAGCGGGCGATGGAGCGGGGGTGCGACGAGGCGGTGCTCCATCGGGGCAGCCGGGTCACCGAGTGCGCCCACAGCAATATTTCCATGCTGAAGGACGGCGTGCTGCACACCGCTCCGGCGGACGAGCTGATCCTGCCCGGCATCACCCGGAAGCATCTGATCGCCCTGTGCGGGGAACACGGCATCCCCGTGGCGGAGGAGCCCTACTCCATGGTGGAGCTGATGAACGCCGACGAGATCATCGTCTCCAGCAGCAGCGCCATGCTCATGGCGGCAGAGTCCATCGACGGCATCCCCGTGGGCGGAAAGGACCCCCGGCGTCTGCACCTGCTGCAGAATGCCTACCGGGAGAAGTTCGAGCGGGAGACCCGGAGCAGAAAGTAAGACATAAAACGGATATCCCCCCGCAGCGGAGCTGCGGGGGGATATTTTAATAGGTCCTGCTGCACACCTGCCGGATCTTCCCCTGTAAGCTCTTCAGGTCGTCGAAGGTGGCCGGGCGCTTGCCGGGGTCCCGGAGGATGGCGGCGGGGTGGTACAGGGCGGTCATCCACACCCCGGACTTTTCCGTCCACTGGCCGTGCTCCCGGCTGATCTTGAAGTCCTCACGGATCAGCCGCATGGCGGCCACCCGGCCCAGACAGACGATGATCTTGGGGCGGATCAGGGCCACCTGGTTGCGCAGGTAGCCGATGCAGGCGTCCTGCTCGGTGTTCAGGGGGTCCCGGTTCTGGGGCGGGCGGCACTTGACGATGTTGGCGATGTACACGTTCCGGCTCCGGTCCAGATCGATGAGCTCCAGCATATCGTCCAGCAGCTTGCCGCCCCGGCCCACAAAGGGCTCCCCCTGCAGGTCCTCGTTCTCCCCGGGGCCCTCGCCGATGCACATGACCTCCGCATCCCGGGGCCCCACGCCGAAGACCACGTTGTGCCGGCCGTCCGCCAGGGCACAGCGCTGGCAGGAGCGGCAGGCCTGTTCCAGCTGTTCCCAATCCAATCGTGCCATCGTGCAGCCTCCCACCTGTCGGTGATACCGCCCAGGGCGGTCCTGTAAGGAGCATAGCACAAAAAATGGCGAAAGAAAAGGGAATAAAAAGAAATTTTTCGTGCAGAATAAAGAGAAATGCGCGAAAACATAAAAATACTGAATCATATCTTGCAAAAAACGGGGCGCGGTGGTACAATGTGGCCGATCAGAAAAGAACGGGGAATGGGCGTGCCGCCGTCTGAGGAGACGGGACAGGCGCGGCCCGACAGAGAAGGAGAGAAGCTGAAATGAGAGGGACCCATACAGCGGTGGACGACATCCGCCGGCAGGTATTTACCGAGATCGCCCGCATGGCCTTTGAGGGCGGAGACTATAAGGAGAAGATCCGCCAGCTGCCCCACAAGATCGTGCCCGGCGAGACCGCCCACTACCGCCAGAACATTATTCTGGAGCGTGCCGTGGTCAGCGAGCGCCTGCGGCTGGCCATGGGCCTGCCCGTGCGGGATCTGAGCGTATATACTCCCACGGAGGCCCGGCTGGAGGAGAGCGCCATCGCGGAGAAGTACTACGAGCCGCCGCTGATCAACGTGATCTCCTTCGCCTGCAACGCCTGCCCTCCCAAGCAGGTGCGGGTGAGCAACATGTGCCAGGGCTGTCTGGCCCACCCCTGTCAGGAGGTCTGTCCCAAGGATGCCATCCGCATCGTTCAGGGAAAGAGCGTTATCGACCAGGACAAGTGCGTCAAGTGCGGCAGGTGCGTGGGGGAGTGCCCCTATAACGCTATCATCAAGTTCGAGCGCCCCTGCGCCGAGGCCTGCGGCATGGACGCCATCGGCTCCGACCAACTGGGCCGGGCAAAGATCGACTATGACAAGTGCGTGTCCTGCGGCATGTGCCTTGTGAACTGCCCCTTCGGCGCCATCGCTGACAAAAGCCAGATCTTCCAGATGATCCGCGCCATCAAGCAGGGGGACAAGGTGGTGGCCGCCGTGGCCCCCGCCTTCGTGACCCAGTTCGGCGACAAGGTCACTCCCTCTCAGGTGCGGGAGGGGATGCGCCGGGTGGGCTTCTCCGGCGTGTGGGAGGTGGCCGCCGGCGCCGACCTGTGCACCATCGAGGAGGCCAAGGACTATCTGGAGAAGGTGCCGGAGGAGCTGGACTTCCTGGCCACCTCCTGCTGCCCGGCCTGGGCGGTAATGGCCAAAAAGCTGTTCCCCCAGTTCACCGAGAATATCTCCATGGCCCTGACCCCCATGGTGCTCACCGCCCGTCTGATCAAAAAGCAGATGCCGGACGCCCGGGTGGTGTTCATCGGGCCCTGCGCCGCCAAAAAACTGGAGGCGTCCCGCCGCACCATCCGCAGCGATGTGGACTTTGTGCTGACCTTTGAAGAGATGCAGGGCGTGTTCGACGCCGCCGGCGTGGATCTGAGCCAGATGCCCGCCGACCCGGAGAAGGACTTCCACTGGGCCACCGGTGCGGGCCGCGGCTTCGCCGTCACCGGCGGCGTGGCCCAGGCAGTGGTCAAGGCCGCCAAGACCATCGACCCGGAGCGGGAGGTGCCCGTGCAGTACGCCGACGGTCTGCGGGAGTGCAAGAAGATGCTGGCCATGGCCAAGGCGGGCAAGTATAAGGGCTATCTGCTGGAGGGAATGGGCTGCCCCGGCGGCTGCGTGGCCGGCGCCGGGACCATCACCCCCGCGGTAAAGAGCACGGTGGCGGTGAAGAACTACGCTGCCCAGGCGGCAGAGGACAACGCTGTGGACTCCCGCTTTGCGGCTGAGGTCTCCAAGCTGGAGCAGTAAACACAACATCTTGGGCGAAGAAAACGCATAAACACAACATAAAGCAAACGGGGGGCCGTATTTCTTCCGTAAACCGGAAAGAGGCAAAAAACACCCTGAAAAAAGCGCCGATTTTGTAAGAAATCGGCGCTTTTTTTTACGTCCTTTTTTGAAAAAACCCTTGCATTTTATGTCAACACAAATTATACTGAAAGCCAGGGTGGGGCAAAGTGGAGTAAAATCCCATTAAAATACTGCAAAGTGGGGAGTGAGAGGATGACCGGCACTTACAAGCATAACATCGACGCCAAGGGCCGCCTTGCCATTCCCTCCAAGCTGCGGGACGAGCTGGGCAGCGTTTTCTACCTGGCTATGGGCGTGGATGCCTGTCTGGCCATCTACCCCCAGTCCACCTGGAACCGCTTTACAGAGAAGTTTGCCTCCCTGCCCATGAGCCAGTCCAAGAAGATGCGCTCCCTGTTCGCCAACGCCGCCAGGTGCGAGCTGGACAGCCAGGGCCGCATCGTCATCCCCCAGAAGCTGAAGAAGTACGCGGGGATCGAAAAGGACGTGGTCATCATCGGCGTCCACGACCGGGCCGAGATCTGGGCCGCAGAGAAGTGGGCCGCCGAGGAAGAGGAAGAGATGACCCCGGAGAAGATGGCCCAGTGCATGGCCGAGCTGGGGTTCTGATATGGGACAGGAATTTACCCACCGGCCCGTCCTGCTGGACGAGTGCATTGAAAATCTGAACATCCGCCCCGACGGGGTCTATCTGGACGGCACTCTGGGCCGGGCCGGACACAGCCGGGAGATCGCAAAGCGCCTGACCGGCGGCCGCCTGATCTGCGTGGACCGGGACGACGCCGCTCTGGAGGCGGCGGGGGAGCGCCTGGCCCCGTGGATGGACCGGGTGACGCTGGTGCACAGCAACTTCGACCGGGTGGGCGACATTGTGGCCGAGCTGGGGCTGCCCGGGGTGGACGGGATGCTGTTCGACCTGGGTGTGTCCTCTCCCCAGCTGGACGACGGCTCCCGGGGCTTTTCCTACATGGCGGATGCCCCCCTGGATATGCGCATGGACCGCAGCGAGGGGCTGACCGCCGCCGATGTGGTGAACACCTGGCCCCAGGAGGAGCTGAAGCGCATTCTGTTCCAGTACGGCGAGGAGCGCTATGCCCCCCTGATCGCCGCGGCCATCGTCCGCCGACGGGAGCAGAAGCCCATCGCCACTACGCTGGAGCTGGTGGACGTCATTAAGGGCGCTATGCCCGGCAAGGCGCTGAAAGAGAAGCAGCACCCCGCCAAGCGCTCCTTTCAGGCCATCCGCATCGCGGTGAACGATGAGCTTGCCAGCGTGGAGCGGATGATCAAGGGCGCGGTGCCCAGGCTGAACCGGGGCGGCCGTCTGGCGGTGATTACCTTCCACTCTCTGGAGGACCGCATCGTCAAAGCCGGTCTGGCGGAGTTCGCCAGGGGCTGCATCTGTCCGCCGGACTTCCCTGTATGCGTATGCGGGCGGACGCCGGACATCAGGTTAGTAAACAAAAAGCCGATCCTTCCCACCCAGCGGGAGGTGGAAGAAAACCCCCGGGCCCGCAGCGCCAAGCTGCGGGTGGCGGAGAAGCTGAAGGATCCCATTTGACCAAAGACAGGAGCGAGGAGCCATGGCAGAGCGCCGACGTGCATCCACACAATATCATACCTACGGCAGCGTGGCCTACGCCCCCGCCTACGACGGCTCCGCCGTCCGCGTTCCCCGCCGGGAGGAGGACGTCCGGTACGCCCCCCGCCCCCGACATCAGGAGCAGGAGCGCGCCCTGACCCGCACCCAGGCGCAGGTGCGCCCGGCGGGAGCGGTGGCCCCCTTCGCCGTGATCGGCTTTCTGGCCGTGGGCATCTTTGCCGCCCTGCTGCTGTACAGCTATGCACAGTTCGCTGTGATCAACGACCGGGTGGTCACCGCCCGGGGGGACCTGAACAGCCTTCAGACGGAGTACGCCGCCCTCTCCGCCCAGTATGAGCAGGCCTTTGACGTGCAGCATATCCAGGACACGGTGGGGGACGGGATGGTGCGGCCCAGCCAGGACCAGGTGGTCTATCTGGACCTGTCGGAGCCCGACGCCGTCACCGTCTATCAGCAGAGCGGGAGCGGCGGACTGTCCGGCCTGCTGGCAAAGCTGGGCGCTCTGGCGAGCGATGTGATCGAATATTTCCGCTGAGGATCACATAGAGTGCAAAACGGAAGATAGAGATATGGACACAATGAGGGCGCAAGAAAAGAATTTTCTTGCGCCCTGCGACTTCCGTGAGAGCAGCAAGGAAAGGAGGGCGTATCAGTGGAGGGAAACGAGAGAAGGAACAGCCGGCGCTCCGGCTCCAAGCGGCAGGTGTTCTGGCGCACAGTGATCCTGATGGCGGTGTGCAGCGCGGGCTTCTTTATCCCCCTGCTGGTCCGCCTGTTCCAGATCACCATC
>CAKUHV010000104.1 GCA_934659445.1 uncultured Oscillospiraceae bacterium
CCTTCACGGGGCTGGCGGCGCCCCACTGGGACTCCTATGCCCGGGGGATGATGATCGGCATCACTGGGGGGACCACAGACGCCCATGTGGCGCGGGCGGCGCTGGAGGCCACGGCCTATCAGGTGAAGGATGTGCTGGACGCCATGGAGCGGGACAGCGGCGTAGCCATCACGGCCATGCGGTGCGACGGCGGCTCTGCCGTGAACCGCTTTCTGATGCAGTTCCAGGCTGATCTGCTGGGGCTGCCGGTGGATGTGCCCAAGGTGCGGGACACCACGGCCCAGGGGGCGGCCTATATGGCCGCGGTGGGTGTTGATGACTATGCGTCCCTCAAAGATTTTGAGGGCTTCTGGCAGCTGGAGCGGCGGTATGAGCCGCGGATGGGCCAGGACCAGCGCCAGCTTCTGATGGAGCGCTGGCACCGGGCCGTAGACCGCTGCCGCGGCTGGGAGAAATGACGACACAAAAAACACTGGGGCATCCCAAAGGATGCCCCAGTGTTTTTTGTTTGAGGTCGGTTCAGCGGAACATCAGCAGGAAGGCGGCCGACAGCGGGAGCAGGGCGACCAGGACGGTCCTTCCCGCTAGAAGGGGGGAGAGCAGACCGCTGACGATGGCCCCCGCGATAAAGAACAGGATCAGGCCGAAGTATAACCTGGCCCGGTCCAGCGCGCCGGGCTCGTTGTCGGCCAGGTGGAAGTAGAGCGCCTCCACTCCGCTGCGCAGGTTGCCGGTGCACATGGTGGTGGCGCAGGCGCAGCCCCGGAACTTCCGGAAGGTCTGTACCTGCATGGCGCTGATGAAGGCGATCATGCAGTTCACCAGGGGGTCAAGTCCGCCCTGGGGGATAAGAGCGGCTGCCGCCACGGCCAGACACTCCGCCAGCACCACGAACTGCCGCCAGTGGAAGAACAGCCGGTCAGACCGGCGGTGAAAGGTCAGGGTAGCCAGCAGTCCAGCCGCATAAGAGGAGATGGGCAGCAGGTAGTAGGCGGCGCGCCGCCAGTGCCCCATGGCGCAGTTGATCCCCAACAGCACCAGATTCCCGGTCTCCGCCGTGGCGAATACCTGGCCCCGGTTGAGATAGGTATAGGCATCCAGGATGCCGCCGGTCAAAGCCAGAAGCAGGCCCAGAGGCAGGGCGTCTGACATGTGCGTTTCTTCCTTCATACAGGCACCTCGTTAAAAATGGGGCGCCCGGCCAGGGCGCCCCGTAAGATCGTGCAGAGGGATCAGTCCGCCTTGGGGCCAGCGGCCACCAGCGCCTTGCCGGCGTCGTTTGCGGTGTACTTGGCGAAGTTCTTGACAAAGCGGGCGGCCAGATCCTTGGCCTTGGCGTCCCACTCCTTGGGATCGGCGTAGGTATCCCGGGGATCCAGGATGCCGGGGTCGACGCCGGGCAGGGCGGTGGGCACTTCAAAGTTGAAGTAGGGGATGGTCTTGGTGGGGGCAGTCTTGATGTCGCCGTTCAGGATGGCATCGATGATGCCCCGGGTGTCCTTGATGGTGATGCGCTTGCCGGTGCCGTTCCAGCCGGTGTTCACCAGATAGGCCTTGGCGCCGCTCTGCTCCATCCGCTTCACCAGCTCCTGGGCGTACTTGGTGGGGTGCAGCTCCAGGAAGGCCTGGCCGAAGCAGGCGGAGAAGGTGGGGGTGGGCTCGGTGATGCCCCGCTCGGTGCCGGCCAGCTTGGCGGTGAAGCCGGAGAGGAAGTAATACTGGGTCTGCTCCGGAGTCAGGATGGACACGGGAGGCAGCACACCGAAGGCATCAGCGGACAGGAAGATCACATTCTTGGCAGCGGGCGCCGCAGAGACCGGGCGCACGATTTTTTCAATATGATCAATGGGATAGCTGACGCGGGTATTCTCGGTGACAGACTTGTCGCTGAAGTCGATCTTGCCGTCCTTGTCCACGGTGACGTTCTCCAGCAGGGCATCCCGGCGGATGGCGTTGTAGATGTCGGGCTCGGACTCCTTATCCAGGTTGATGACCTTGGCGTAGCAGCCGCCCTCGAAGTTGAAGACGCCGTTGTCGTCCCAGCCGTGCTCGTCGTCGCCGATGAGCAGGCGCTTCGGGTCGGTGGAGAGGGTGGTCTTGCCGGTGCCGGACAGGCCGAAGAAGATGGCGGTGTTCTCGCCGTTCATGTCGGTGTTGGCGGAGCAGTGCATGGAGGCGATGCCCTTCAGGGGCAGGTAGTAGTTCATCATGGAGAACATGCCCTTCTTCATCTCGCCGCCGTACCAGGTGTTCAGAATGACCTGCTCCCGGGAGGTGATGTTGAAGACCACGGCAGTCTCGGAGTTCAGGCCCAGCTCCTTGTAGTTCTCCACCTTGGCCTTGGAGGCGTTGTAGATCACAAAGTCGGGCTCGAAGTCCTTCAGCTCCTCGTCCGTGGGGACGATGAACATGTTCTTCACGAAGTGGGCCTGCCAGGCCACCTCCATGATGAAGCGGATGGCCATGCGGGTGTCCTTGTTGGCGCCGCAGAAGCCGTCTACCACATACAGCCGCTTGTTGGACAGCTCCTTCTGGGCCAGAGCCTTCACGGCGTTCCAGGTCTCGATGGAGGCGGGGTGGTTGTCGTTCTTGAACTCGGGAGAGGTCCACCACACGGTGTCCTTGGAGTTCTCGTCCATGACGATGAACTTGTCGTTGGGGGAGCGGCCGGTGTAGACGCCGGTCATAACGTTCACAGCGCCCAGCTCGGTGAGCTGACCCTTGTCGTAGCCGATCAGATCGGGCTTCATCTCCTCCTCGAACAGGAGCTCATAAGAGGGGTTATAGACGATCTCAGTGGTGCCGGTGATGCCATACTTGGTCAAATCGATCTTTGCCATGCTGTAAGACCTCATTCCTTTCTTATTCGCACGCCCTCCTGCGGGGGGCATACCATATCTGCCCGTATCATACCACGAAAAGGCATGGGAAGTCAATGTTATCCAGGGGAGAATGACGAGGCCGGGTCATGGCTCACGGGCGGCGGCCGTCCGGCGCAGGGCCCGGGCCAGAGCGGCAAATTCCGGGATGCCGAGGCGCTCTCCGCGGACATCCGGGGGCAGACCGCAGACCTTCAGGGCGGCGGCCGTTTCCTCTTTGGACAGGCCGGTATTCAGGGCGGAGCTGAGGCTGTTGACCAGAGTCTTGCGCCGCTGGGCGAAGGCCGCCCGCACCACCCGGAAGAAGAACTCCCGGTCCTCCACCAAGTCGGGGGGCCGCTGAACCGTCATGCGCACCACGGCGGAGGTCACCTTGGGGGCGGGGAGAAAGCAGCTGGCGGGCACGTCAAAGAGGTACTCCGGCTTGGAGTAATACTGACACAACACCGAGAAAGCGCCGTAGTCCGCCGTGCCCGGCCCGGCGCAGATGCGCTGGGCTACCTCCTTTTGGATCATCACGGTGACACGGGCAAAGCGGCGGCACTCCAGCAGGCGGGTGATCACCGGGGTGGTGATGTTGTAGGGCAGATTGGCGCAGACCATGGGGGTCAGGCCAGGGAACTCCCCGTCTACCACCCGGTCCAGGTCGAAGCGCATGATGTCCCCGGGAATGACGGTCACGTTGTCCCGGTCGGCCAGGGTCTCATCCAAAATGGGCAGCAGGGACTCGTCCAGCTCCACCGCGGTCACCCGGTCGGACAGAAGGGACAACTCCCGGGTCAGGGGGCCGATGCCGGGGCCGATCTCCAGCACTCCCGTGCCGGGGCCGGCCCCGGAGGCGGAGGCAATATCCCGGGGCACCCAGTCCCGGATGAGAAAGTTCTGTCCCATAGATCTGGAAAAATGAAAGCCGTGGCGGGCCAGCAGCGCTTTGATCTCGTTGATGTCGCAAAGGTTCATAGCAGACGTCCCCTCTTTCGGTGGTGACTCTATCATACGGGGAAACCACCTCTGCGTCAAGGATGGAAAAAATCTGCTGTGCGGGAACTTTTTTGCGCGGCGGGCGTCTGTCAGGATAAACGGATAAAGGAGTGACTGCTATGAAACGCCGCCTCGCGGCCGTCTTCGCTGTGTTTGCCCTGCTGCCCATGCTGATGAATACAGTCAGCGCGGATATGGGGCCGAAGCCCTCGGTCAACATTGAGATCACCGGCATTTCAGAGCCCTGTTGGGGCACCTTGCTGTCGGAGCGCCAGTCCACCGGGCCCTATACCTCTGTCAAGAACCATCCGGAGCGCAGGGAGGAGGAACGGAGCCGGGCGGGGGAATGGGCCTCGGCAGATGTCTGGGATGCCTTCTCCGCCTATGAGGCGGCCGAGCCGGATGGGTACTATTTCCTCAACTTCCTGGATGACTGCGCCGACGGACAGCTGAACTGGACCTACTACCCGCCCCAGCGGTTCAAGGTGGCCCTGTGGTTCCCGAAGGAGAACTCCATGGTGGTCACCGGCCCCTATGAGCGCTACGCCTTTGACAGCTACTACACCTTGGATCTGACCAACGTGCGCCCGGAGCAGAGCAGGGTCATCACCGGCCTGACCATGGAGCGCAGCTATGAAGCGGGCAAGGAGGCCGCCAGTCTGATTGTCCGGGTCGTCCTTACGGTGCTGATCGAGGTGGCGGCGGCCTGGCTGTTCCATCTGCGCAGCGCGGGGCAGCTGAAGCTGATCCTGTGGATGAACATCGCCACCCAACTGCTGCTCAACGGCTTCCTCAACTGGTACAGCTACGCCAACGGTACCCTGTTCCTCACCGCCCTGTTCCTGCTGGGGGAGGTGCTGGTGCTGGCCGTGGAGGGGACGGTATACAGCCGCCGTCTGCCCGCCCTGCATCAGGGGGATGCCCCCTGCCGCCCCTGGCTGTATGCCCTGTGCGCCAACGCCCTGTCCTGTGCCGCCGGACTGATCCTGGCCCACGTGATCCCCGGCGTGTTTTAAGCCGGACGCCCCAAAGCCCTTCCCTCCCCTCTGCCGCCGGGCAGGGGGGAGGGAAAAAGAATTGGGGGAAAAACAGAAAAAAGCCTTGACTACGGCGGAAAAGCTGGTATAATACATTTTGCTGTCCCGGTGACCAGGGCGGCGCCGGTCTGTCCGGCTTTCAGATGCAGTAGTATCGAAGTGGTCATAACGAGCACGACTGGAAATCGTGTGGCCGTCAAAAGCGGCCCGAGAGTTCGAATCTCTCCTACTGCGCCATAAAGAGTTACCGGTATAGATGCGTCTGGCGCAAAGCCAGGCGCATCAACCGTTTCCGGGCTTTTTCGAGCCCGGATTTCTTCTTTTGAACCATAGATTTTTATGGAGGTTTCGGAGCAACTGACCGGATTTGAACTGGAGGATCTCATGTCCTGGACAGTTTCCAACCTCCAGCGCCCTTTTAGAGAGGACTTTTCTCTCGAAATAAGCGGCATCATCGCAGAAAAAGA
>CAKUHV010000105.1 GCA_934659445.1 uncultured Oscillospiraceae bacterium
CCATTATAGACGCTGTGTATAAAAAGATCAAGAATTAGGAGCAAATTCATGGACCAGTTAGAAACCCTATTTCAGACCGCGCTGAATCAGGACCTGATTTCAGTTACGATCAGCAAACCGGCCGCCGCCCAGGACATTGTCAAAATCCGGCTCCGCCCGGTCCTGCACCGCAATACCCTGATCTTTCAGGCTGAGGAATTTACCAAAACTCAGGTTTTTCATAAAAATATGGCAAAGGATGAGGCCGTTTCTTACCTGTGCGGTCTGATTCCGTCCCGTTTTCTCCAGGGACAGCTAGACGCCGCCGGGCAAAGCGCCGTCATCCTCGCAAATAAAAAGGGAACCGTTACCGTAAAATCAAAAAAGAAAACGCAGCCAGCCAAAAAAATCACGCTTGCTCATAACCGTTCCAGAAACTATATTCTTGAAGAAGGAACTCCCGTTCCATTTCTGGTGGATCTGGGTGTGATGACAAAAGATGGCAGGATTGTTCATGCCCATTATGATAAGTTCCGTCAGATCAACCGCTTTCTTGAGTATATCGAGGACATTCTCCCCGCCCTTCCCAAAGACCGGACACTCCGGATCCTTGACTTCGGCTGCGGCAAGTCCTATCTGACCTTCATTCTGTACTACTATCTGGTGCAGGTGCGGGGGATGGATGTGTCCATCACCGGGCTGGATCTGAAGGCGGCGGTGATCGACCGCTGCAACGGTGCGGCGGAGAAGTATGGCTATGACAAGCTGCGCTTCCAGCTGGGGGACATCAACGGCTACACCCCCGACGGCCCGGTGGATATGGTCATCACCCTTCATGCCTGCGACACCGCTACGGACTACGCCCTGTACAACGCCGTCAGCTGGGACGTGAAGCTGATCCTGTCCGTGCCCTGCTGCCAGCACGAGGTAAATGCCCAGATGCAGGCGGAGCACCTGTCCCTGTTTACCCGCTACGGCCTGATCCAGGAGCGCATGGCCGCCCTGCTCACCGATGCGGCCCGGGCCGATCTGCTGACCTATCGGGGTTATTCCACTCAGGTGGTGGAGTTCATCGACATGGCCCACACCCCCAAGAACATTCTGCTGCGGGCCAGAAAAGCCAATTTGCCGGAGAGCACCCGGCAAAAGGCGCTGGAGGAGGTGCGGACCGCCATGGAGGAGTTCCATGTGCGGCCCACCCTGTACCGCCTGCTGGCGGAATAAAAAGTCTAAAACAGCGGCCCCCGGGCGAAAGCCGGGGGCCGCTGTTTGATCGAGAGAGAGTTTTAGGGCAGGAGACCCTGATAGATCCGCTTCATCTCCGCCGCGTCCCGGGCCTGAGTGCCCGCGCTCTCGCAGATGAAGGTGGGGGACCAGCTCCGGAGGGCCACCTGCCGGGCCAGAGGAGTCCAGTCCGGGCCGTAGCCCCCGTCGTCCTGAAAGGTGCGGTGGCACTTTTCGCCGCCCTTCGGGGTGAACTCAATGTGGGAGAAGTGACTGTGAAACCGGCTGGCCCGTTCATTCCCAAGGGCGGCGGCCATCTTGTCCAGTATCCGGGCCATGGCCTCCTCGCCGTCCTCCCGGCCCAGGGAGCGGGCATACAGGTGGCCGAAGTCCACGCAGGGGACCAGACGCTCGTCCAGCTGGCACAGCTCCAGCACCTCGTCCAGATCCCCCAGCTGGTTGATCTTGCCCATGGTCTCCGGGCACAGGGCGATGTGACCGAAGCCGGCATCGTCACAGGCGGCCAGCACGGCCCGCAGGGCGGGCAAGGCGATGTCCATGGCCTGCCGCCGGGTGCGGCCCATGAGAGCCCCGGAGTGGATCACCACCCGCCCGGCCCCCATCCAGTCCGCCGCCCGGCAGGCTGCGGTGATGTAGCCGACGGTCTTTTGCAGACTGTCCGGGTCGGGGTTGGCCAGGTTAATGAAATAGGGGGCGTGGAGGGACAGGACGATCCCCGCCTGCCGGGCCGCGGCGCCGATTTTCCGGGCCGACTCCTCGCCGATGTGGACGCCCTTACCGCACTGGTACTCATAGCAGTCCAGCCCCTGGGCGGCGATCCAGGCCGGGGCCCTCTCCGAGGACTTATAGGGGAAGTCGGCGGCGTTGCCCGCCGGGCCGAAGCTCGCGCTCACAGGAAGGGCCTCCCCTTGCCCAGCAGGCGGAAGGGGGTCTCGCCCCAGTAGCGCAGGTAGCGCCCGGGATTGCCCGCCAGCCGGATGGGCCGGACCAGCAGGGGGGTAACGCCGGAGCGGTTGGCCCCCAGCACGTCGGTGAAGATCTGGTCGCCCACCATGACGGTCTGCTCCGGGGTGCAGCCCATGCGCTCCATGGCCTTCAGGTAGCCCCCACGCCTGGGCTTGCCGGAGTGCCCCTGATAGGGGATGCCCACGGACTGGGCGAACTGCTGGGCCCGGCCGGGTCTGCGGCTGTTGGACAGCAAAAACAGCTGGACCCCTGCCTGCTTCAGCCCGGCGATCCAGGCGGCCACCTCCGGCGAGGGGGTCAGCACCTGATAGGGCACCAGAGTGTTGTCCAGATCGGCCAGAACCAGACGGACGCCCTTTGCCGCCAGTGCCTGGGGGTCAAGATCGGCGACGGAGTCGTAAACCCCCCGGGGTATGAGAGAAAAGGACACGAACGGTTCCTCCTTGCAGTTCTTTCTGCGGGCCGGGGGCATACACTGTACCCCGGCTTTTTTCGCCCCCAAAGGGGGAAAACACAGCCATCATACCATAGAAGGCCGCCGGGGACAAGGGGGATCGAACATGGAACAGGAGCGCTTTCTGGTCTTTGTCCCGCCCCACCTGCTGGGAGAGCTGCGGGGACGGCCCGTAACGGTCTGCCATCTGGCCTACCGCGTGGGGGAGGGACCCCACCTGCTGGCCGCCGGACTGCCCGCCGCCCTGCGGGGCGGTCTGATGGCGGTGACGGGCCCGGTCCCGGATCGGGGAGAGTGCGGTCCGTTCTGCCGGGAGGTGGCGGGAGAGTGCGGCGCCCGGGGCTTCTCCGGGGCGGTGCTGGACCTGGAGGGGGAGCCGACCCCTTTCCTCGCCGAGCTGCTGGGGGAGCTGGAGGACAGCCTTGCGGCCCGGGGGCTGGCCCTGTATGTGCCGGAGGAGTACGGAACCTGTGTCCGGCGGGCGGCGGTGCTGGTGTCCACCGCCCTGTCCGGGGGCAGTCTGGAGCTGCGGCTGCGTCAGGCGGCGGAGCGCTTCGGACGGGAGCGGACGGCGGCGGCCCTTCAGCGCGCGGCGGAGGATTTTACCCTGCCCGCCCTGACGGGGGAGGGGAGGGCCCTGTCCCCGGGGGAGCTGGAGAAGCTGCGGGCGGAGCGGGGACAGGCGGTGTTCTTCTCCCCGGAGCTGTGCGCCCGGTACTTTACCTATATGGACGGGGACGGGCGGCCCCACTTCGTCCTGTTTGACGACGGGGAGACCATGGTCCGCAAGGCGGAGACCGCCCGCCGGGTGGGACTGCGGCAGCTGGCCGCCGCATGGCCGGAGATCCGGGACGGGGCGGTCCAGCTGGGCCTTGCGCCCCGCAGCGGGCGGGGGCGGCGGTAGGCGGCCGGTGCCGTAAAACGGACCGCAAAGCAAAAAAAGACTCCCAATTCTTTTTTGTGTTCTCCGCCCCCCGCAGGGGGCGGGGAACACTGGTATTTCTTCTGCAAAGGAACACGAAATGGAATTGGGATAAAAAAGAAAAGAAAACGGGCAAAAACTGCTTGACGGACAGGGGCTGAACGTGGTATAGTACCATTACCTGTGAACAGGGGCTTTTTCGTCGTGCGCATTTTACGGTGATGCGCCCGTCCCCCTGCCCCCGCTCGGGACACAGGGAGGCAAAGGCCGGCCCCACCGTGTTGCTTTCAAAGCGCGTTTTTTCGTGCAGTAAGCCGCTGGGTCTGGCAGCAAGCCGGACCCGGCGTTTTTTATGCGTCGGGCGGGCTGTAAGCGCGGTCCGAAGGGACCGCGCAACACTAAAAGGAGGTGCCCAACGTATGGCAAGCAAGGCCGGCGCTCGCATCAAGATCACCCTGCGGTGCTCTGAGTGCAAGCAGAGAAACTATGTGACCAAGAAGAACAAGAAGAACACTCCTGACCGTCTGGAGCTGAACAAGTACTGCCCCTTCTGTCGCAAGCACACCGTCCACAACGAGACGAAGTAAGCGTAACGGCGGAAAGGAAGAAGGGTAACAACAATGGCTGAGAACGAAAAGCTGGAGCAGACCAAGCAGCCTGCCTCCGACAAGAAGTCCGAAAAGAAGGCCAAGCCCGGCGTCTTCGCCCGCATCGGCAAGTGGTTCAAAGAGCTGAAGGTCGAGCTGAAGAAGGTCGTGTGGCCTACCCGCAGCCAGACCATCAACAACACCCTGATCGTCATCGCCTGTGTCCTGATCGTGGGCGTGTTTATCTGGGTGTTCGACGCTCTGGCCAACGCCGTGGTCCGCGCCCTGATCAACCTCTTCAGCTGAGGGCGCGCGAATGGCTGATAATGCGAACTGGTATGTAGTGCATACCTATTCCGGGTATGAGAACACGGTCAAGGCCACCATCGAAAAGTACGTGGACAACCGCCACCTGGAGGACCTGATCCTCGAGATTTCCATCCCCATGGAGACGGTGACCGAGATCACCGACAACGGCCCCAAGGATGTGGAGCGCAAGGTGTTTCCCGGCTACGTGCTGGTGAAGATGGTCATGAACGACGAGACCTGGCACGTGATCCGCAACATCCGCGGTGTCACCGGCTTCCTGGGCTCCGGGAACAGGGCCATCCCCCTGTCTGACAGCGATGTGGCCGCCCTGGGCGTTGAGAAGCGCGAGGTCGTGGTCAGCTACAAGGTGGGCGACACCGTAAAGATCACCGACGGCGCGCTGGAGTCCTTCCTGGGCACCGTGGAGGAGATCGACCTGGAGCGGAACAAGGTTCGCGTGGTCGTCTCCATGTTCGGACGGGAGACCCCTGTCGAGCTGGAACTGGATCAGGTCGAGGCAGTCGACCAGTGATCAGACTTTTTCCGCGGCGCGGCCGCGGCGATCGTGGGAGGGGCGTAGCTTAAGGCCCCGCCAATCAAACCACATTTTTCAAATGGAGGTGCTCTTTCGTGGCACAGAAAGTAACTGGATATGTAAAACTTCAGATCCCCGCCGGCAAGGCGACTCCCGCCCCCCCTGTTGGCCCCGCTCTGGGCCAGCACGGCGTGAACATTGCCGCTTTCACCAAGGAATTCAACGAGCGTACCAAGAATGAGGTGGGCATGATCATCCCCGTCATCATCACTGTGTACGCCGACCGCTCCTTCTCCTTCATCACCAAGACTCCCCCCGCGGCCGTCCTGATCAAGAAGTACTGCAA
>CAKUHV010000106.1 GCA_934659445.1 uncultured Oscillospiraceae bacterium
CTACGGCACCCCCACCCCCCTGAACCAGGTGGCCGCCGTGGCCTCCCCCGACCCCAGGACGCTGACCATCCAGCCTTGGGACGCCAGCCTGCTGAAGGCCATTGAAAAGGCCATCCAGACCTCCGATCTGGGCATCAACCCCCAGAACGACGGCCGGATCATCCGCCTGACCTTCCCCCAGCTGACGGAGGAGCGCCGAAAGGATCTGATCAAGCAGGTGCGCAAGTACGGCGAGGACGGCAAGGTCGCCCTACGAAATATCCGCCGGGACGCCATGGAGGACTTCAAGAAGAAAAAGAAAGCCTCCGAGCTCACCGAGGACGACGTGAAGAGCCTTGAGAAGGAGCTGCAGGAGCAGACGGACAAGCGCTGCAAGGACATTGACGGGCTGACCGCCAAGAAGGAGCAGGAGCTGCTGGTGGTCTGATCCTCCGGAGGGAAAGCTGAGCCGCCGGCGGGAGATGCGCCCGTCCGGCGGCCTGACAGGTGCAGAGCGCAGAATCCGGTTCTGCGTTCTGCACTGTTTCTGTCACCAAGGAAAGGAACGAAGCGGATATGCCCTTTTTCAAATCATCGGCCAGGGAGCAGCCCCAGGTGGACTTTTCCCGCCTGCCCCGGCATGTGGCCATCATCATGGACGGGAACGGCCGCTGGGCCAAAAAGCGGGGCCTGCCCCGCACGGCGGGACACGCCGCCGGGGCGGAGACCTTCCGCACCATCGCCACCTATGCCAAAGAGATCGGCCTGGACTATCTGACGGTGTATGCCTTTTCCACGGAAAACTGGAAGCGCCCGGCGGATGAGGTGGATGCCATCATGGGTCTGCTGAAGAAGTATCTGCTGGAGGCCATCCGGAAGATGGAGCGCGACCGGGTGAAGATGGAGTTTTTCGGCGACCTGTCCCCGTTGAAGCCGGAGCTGCGCCAGCTGTGTCAGCGTACCCGGGAGATCTCATCCCGATACGAGGGCTGTCAGGTGAACATCTGCCTGAATTACGGCGGCCGGGACGAGCTGCTGCGGGCGGCCCGGGCCTTTGCCGCCGACTGCATGGCGGGCAAGGCGGACCCGGCACAGCTGAGCGAGGAGGGCCTGTCCCGTTATCTGTATTCCGCAGGCATTCCAGATCCCGACCTGATCATCCGCCCCAGTGGGGAGCAGCGCCTGTCCAACTTCCTTTTGTGGCAGGCCGCCTATTCCGAGCTTTATTTTACCGATGTGCTGTGGCCTGATTTCTCTAAAGAGGAGCTGCTGCGGGCCATCGCCGTCTATCAGAGCCGCGACCGCCGGTTCGGAGGTGTTTGAATGTTAAAACGGATCCTTGTGGCTGTGGTGCTGGCCCCGCTGTTCTTCATCGTACTGTTTTATCTGCCGCCGGTGTATCTGGCTGTGCTCATGGCGGCCATCTGCGCCCTGGCGTCCTTTGAATTCCTGCGGGCCACCAAGGTGGCCCACCACCACCGGATGTATGTATACACCGCTCTTGCGGCGGCGGCGATCCCTCTGGGCTACTGGCTGGGGCAGGGGAGTCTGGTGACTCTGGCTGCCGCCGCAGCCCTGATGGTGGCCCTGTTCGTGGTGGCCATCCGCCTGTACGACAGCGAGCACGCAGTGCCCTTTGAGTACGTGCTGGTGTGCCTGTTCGCCGGGGTGGGCATCCCTGTGTTTCTGTCCAGTCTGGTGCGGCTGAAGGGGATGGAGAACGGCCGGTATCTGGTGCTGCTGCCGGTGATCTGCGCCTTCCTCACCGACGCGGGGGCCTATTTTGCCGGGGTGTTCCTGGGCAGGCACCGGGGGATCACCCGGGTCAGCCCCAACAAGTCTCTTGAGGGGTACATCGGCGGTATCCTGTGCGGCGGCCTGTTTTTGGTGCTGTACGGTCTGCTGCTGCGGAACTTTGCCGGGGTGGATGCGTCTATTCCCGTGATGGCCGTGTACGGTCTGGTGGGCAGCGCGGTGACCGAGGTGGGGGATCTGTCCTTCTCTCTGGTCAAGCGGCAGTTCGGCATCAAGGACTACGGAAACCTGCTGCCGGGGCATGGGGGCATCATTGATCGCTTTGACTCCATGGTGTTCGCCGCGCCCACGCTGCTGCTGCTGGTGCAGCTGATCCCGGCGTTTTAAGCGGCTGGCGCAGAGCCATGATGAATGAAATTAGGTGAACAAATGAGCAAACGAATTGCGGTTTTGGGCTCTACCGGCTCCATCGGCCGGCAGTCCCTGGATGTGATCGCCGCCTGCGGCATGTCCGTGGCGGCCCTGACGGCCAACTCCAGCGCAGAGCGCATGGAGGAGCAGGCCCGGCAGTTCAAGCCGGAGCTGGTAGCCCTGGTGGATGAGAAGGCCGCCGCCGACCTGCGTGTCCGTCTGGCGGATACAAACGTAAGGGTAGCCGGGGGGATGAGCGGCCTTTTGGAAGCCGCCGCCATCCCCAGCGCGGATACGGTGATCACCTCGGTGGTGGGTATGGTAGGCCTGCGGCCCACTCTGGCCGCCATCCGGGAGAGCAAGCGGATCGCCCTGGCCAACAAGGAGACCCTGGTCTGTGCCGGCCAGCTGGTGCTGGAGGAGGCCCGGGATTACGGCGCCCGAATCCTGCCTGTAGACTCTGAACACTCCGCCCTGTTCCAGTCCCTGGAGGGGAACGATCCAAAGGAGGTCAAGAGACTGATCCTCACCTGCTCCGGCGGCCCCTTCTATGGAAAAAAATCCAAGGAATTGAAATGCGTGACAAGGGAAGATGCCTTACGGCATCCAAACTGGTCCATGGGGGCAAAGATCACCGTGGACTCGGCCACGCTGATGAACAAGGGGCTGGAATTTATCGAGGCCATGCACCTGTACCACATGCCGCCGGAGAAAATTTCTGTGCTGATCCACCGGGAGAGTATCATCCACTCTCTGGTGGAATACTGTGATAATGCCGTGATCGCCCAGCTGGGCTCGCCGGACATGCGCCTGCCCATCCAGTATGCCCTGACCTGGCCCAAGCGCATCCCCGGCCCGGCCGCCCCTCTGGATCTGTGGCGCTGCGGCGGTCTAACCTTCGGCACGCCGGATACGGACACCTTCCGCTGTCTGGCGCTTGCCTATGAGGCCGCCCGTATGGGCGGGACCGCCGGTGCCATCCTCAACGGCGCCAACGAGGCGGCCGTGGCCCAGTTCCTGGCGGGACGGATCGGATTTTTGGATATCGCACGCCGGGTTGAGCGCGCCTTGGAGCGCGTCCCGGTGGTGCAGGAGCCCGGTCTCGAGGACATTCTCAACGCGGATCAGGAGGCCCGCCGGGCGGCTCTGAACTGATATCCCGTTCCTTGGAGGTTTTATGCTGTATATCATCGTCGGTATCCTGATCTTCGGCGCTCTGATCGCTGTCCATGAGTTTGGCCACTTTATCACCGCCAAGCTGTTTGGCGTGCGGGTGAATGAGTTTGCCATCGGCATGGGGCCCGCTATTTTCCACCGGCAGAGGGGAGAGACAGAGTATTCCCTCCGCCTGTTCCCGGTGGGCGGCTATTGCGCCATGGAGGGGGAGGATGACGACTCCGACGATCCCCGGGCCTTCGGCAGCGCGAAGCTGTGGAAAAAGCTGATCATCCTGTGCGCCGGGGCCTTTATGAATTTTCTGGCCGGACTGGTGATGCTGCTGTTCCTCTATCGCCCCATGGGCGACGCCTATGCCGGTCCGATAGAGGGCTACGGAACGGAGAACTGCGGCCTTCAGGTGGGGGATGTGTTCCTGTCTGTGAACGGACAGCCGGTGAAAAAGCTGGGCCAGACCAGAGAGTACCTCAGTCAGGCGGGGGATACGGTGGATGTGGTCGTGCGCCGGGACGGGCAGGAGATAGAGCTGGCGGTGTATCTGCCCCTCCAGACCCGGACGGACGAAGCGGGGAACACCACCAGTATGCGGGGCATTCTGGTGGGCAGAGCCCCGGTGCCCGGCACTGCGGAGGGCCGCCTGAGCTATGCCTGGGACGAGGCGCTGTATTTCGCAAGGGTCGTCTGGCTCAGCCTGCGGGAGCTGGTGTCGGGGCAGGTGGGCCTGCGGGATCTGTCCGGTCCGGTGGGCATTGTGGACACCATGACTCAGGTGGGCAGCCAGTCCTCCACCGTGGCGGCGGGGCTGACCAATGTGGTGTATCTGGGCGCCCTGATCGCCGTGAATCTGGCGGTGATGAACCTGCTGCCCCTGCCCGCGCTGGACGGAGGACGGGTATTTTTCCTGCTGCTGAACGGCGTTGCCTATGCGCTGTTCAAAAAGAAGATCGACCCCAAGTATGAGGGGTATGTGCATATGATCGGCCTGTTTCTGCTGCTTGCCCTGATGGCTGCGGTCACCCTGAGCGACGTGGGCAAGCTGTTCGGAAAATAGGCGGGGAGGTTACTATGAACCGTACAAAGCAGATCCATGTGGGCGGCGTTCCGATCGGGGGCGGCGCCCCTGTCTCCATTCAGTCCATGACCAATACCCGGACGGACGACGTTCCGGCGACGGCGGAGCAGATCCGCAAGCTGGCCGCCGCCGGGTGCGACATCGTCCGGGTAGCGGTGCCGGATATGGCCGCAGCAAAGGCGGTGGGGAAGCTCCGCGAGCTCAGCCCCATCCCCGTGGTGGTGGATATCCACTTTGACTACAAGCTGGCGCTGGAGGCCATTGCCGCCGGGGCCGACAAGGTGCGCATTAACCCGGGCAACATCGGGGGCGAGGACCGGGTGAAGGCGGTGGCGGACGCCTGCCGTCAGCGGGGCATCCCCATCCGCATCGGGGTGAACGGCGGCTCTCTGGAAAAGCCGCTGCTGGCCAAATACGGCTGTGTGTGCCCCGAGGCCATGGTGGAGTCTGCCTTCGGACACATCCGACTGCTGAACAAGTTCGATTTTGATGACATCTGTGTGTCCCTGAAGTCCTCCAGCGTGTCCACCACCATGAAAGCCTATGAGCTGATGTCACTGAAAAGCAATTATCCTTTACATGTCGGGGTGACGGAGACGGGCACGCCCCGCATGGGTGTGCTGAAGTCTGCCATCGGCATCGGCGGCCTGCTGGCCCTTGGCATCGGGGACACGGTGCGGGTGTCTCTGGCTGCCGACCCCGTGGAGGAGGTCTATGCCGCCCGGGACATCCTGAAGGCCACCGGAGTCCGGAAGGATGGGCCGGAGCTGATCGCCTGTCCCACCTGCGGGCGCACCCGCATCGACCTGATCGGTCTGGCCGGACAGGTGGAGGAGCGGCTGAAGACCGTGGATAAGCCTATCAC
>CAKUHV010000107.1 GCA_934659445.1 uncultured Oscillospiraceae bacterium
AAAAGCAGCAGCACATATAGATACGGGAAGGAAGATAGTTACGAAAGACAAGGCCCGCAGGCCAGAGCGAGCGGGCAACCGACGCGAAGCGGCGGCTCTTAGCCCGCCGATAACCCAGGAAGGGTGTCTTTCGTTTTTAATCATAAGATTTTGAAACTTTTTCGAAGTTTCAAAATCTTCTTCGGCTTGTCAAAAAGACTTTTTGACAAGCCGAGCAGCGCCGTTTCCGTCCACAGAAACGGCGCTGCGCTTGCGGCGGCAAGGATAAAAGCCGGGGACCGGCCGGGTCAGGAGAGAGGGACCCGGCCGGTCTTTTCGGCCGGTGGGATTCAGACGAAATAGGGCAGCAGCTCATCCGGGTCGGCAATATGGAAGAACAGAAGCCCGTCGATGCGGCTGCCCTCGCCGGAGTGGGGAATGCCGGTGACCGCCGCGGTCAGGGTGTGCGGGGCGGGGGGCTGGTCGGCGGTGCCGATGCGCAGGGTGCCGCAGGCCCCGTCCTTCAGACAGACGCTGGCGGGCACCCCCTGCCGCAGGGGCAGGGACAGGACCTGTCCGTCTACCATGGTAAGGGCGCGCAGATTGGTGATTGCGTAAAGGGTGTGCCGCTCCAGCTTATATTTGTCGCTGAAGGGCTGCAAGGAGAGCAGAGCGGGCACTGTGAGCACGGCGACAAGGATGACCAGCGTGCTGAACAGAGAACGACTCCCCTCCAGCAGCGGGGGGAGCAGAAGAAGCGCTGTTGCGGCGGAGAATACGGCGAATGCCAGCCAGGTCAGGTAAAAGGACCGGCGAAAGGGCAGCCGGGACAGGCAGAAGGGAGAGGGCCGGCCCATCCAGCGGACGGTCTCGCCCTCCAGCAGGCAGCTGCGCAGTTGTTTTTCCATGGCTCGTGGCCTCCCTTCGGATGTTATCATACAGGAAACGGGATAAAATGTGCGTCAAACCGGAAGATACAGCGAAAAGAAGACGTTAAAGCTCCGCGTCTGCGGCTGCGTTGCACAGAACAGAAAAGGGCGCTCCCCTTTACAAGGGGAGCGCCCTTTCAGCGTCAATCCTCCAGCATCCGATAGCCGATGCCCAGCTCAGTCAGGATGTATTTGGGGTCGGAGGGGTTCTCGTTCAGCTTGCGGCGGATGTTGGCCATGTTCACCCGCAGGATCTGGTTGCTGCTGCCGCTGCCGTAAGGACCCCACACATGCTTCAGGATAAAGTCATAGGTCAGCACCTTGCCGGCGTGGGTGCACAGCAGTTCCAGAATTTTGAACTCGTTCTGGGTGAAATGGACCTCCGTTCCGTCCAGCGTGACGGTGTGCCGGGCCACGTCCAGCACCAGTCCCTTGATCTGGTAGACGTCCTTCTGGGCGCCCTGACTGTTCTGCAGGCGGTCGGAGCGGCGCAGAGTGGTGCGGATGCGGGCCAGCAGCTCGGGCACGCCGAAGGGCTTGACCACATAGTCGTCCGCTCCCATGTCCAGGGCCTTGACCTTCTCCGACTCCCGGTCCCGGGCGGAGATGATGATGACGGGCACCTCCTGGGGCAGACCGCTGAGCTGAGAGAGCACGTCCAGCCCGTCCATGTCCGGCAGGCCCAGATCCAGCAGCACCAGGTCGGGACAGTGGGAGAAGAACAGGGACAGCCCCTCCTTCCCGCTGGCGGCGGGAACGGCCCTGTAGTCATTGGCGGTCAGGGCCCGGCAGATGAAATTGCTGATGGCGCGCTCGTCCTCGATCAAAAGGATAGTACGTTTTTCATTCATACTCAGATTCCTCCATTGGCAGGCCGAAGCGGAACACCGCCCCGCCCGCGGGATCATTTTCCGCGGCAAAGAAGCCGTTATGCGCTTTTATAATGCTCTGACAGACGGACAGGCCGATGCCCATGCCCCGGGTGGAATCGCCGGACAGATCCCGGGGCAGCTGGTGCCCCTGCTGCACGGCGCGCAGCACCTCCGGGGACAGGCCCTTCCCGTGGTCCCGCACCTCGGTCACCGCCCAGTTGTCCTGGTGGTAGAGCTTCAGCTGGATGTGGGTGGTATCGCCGGAGTGGCGGATGGCGTTTTCCATCAGGTTGACCATGACCTGCCGGATGAGCATGGGCTCTATCGGCAGATAGAGGATGTCATCGGACTGCACCAGCTCCACATGGGAGTCGGGGAAGCGGCGGTTGATGGTGATCAGAGCGTCCCCCGCCACCTCCTCCAGCAGCTCGTCCTGCTTTTTCAGGGGGATGTCGCCCCCCTGGATGCGGGTGATGGACAGCAGATTCTCCACCATGGTGATCAGAGCGTCGGCATCGGTTTTGATGTCCTCCACCATGGCGCGGTTGGCGGGGCTGAGCTCCTCGCTGTTCATCAGGACGGAGGCGGAGCCGGAGATGGCCGTAAGGGGGGTGCGCAGATCGTGAGACACCGCCCGCAGCAGATTGCTGTGGATGGCCTCACGGGCGGCCTCCAGCTGGATGGCGGACTTCTCCTCGTTCAGGCGGGTGTTCATTTCATACAGCAGCTTGGTGTTCTGCTCCCGCCGGGCGGCCTCGATGGCCTGCTTCTTCACCCGGGAGGTCAGGGCGGATACCACGCAGGAAATGGACACCATGCTGAGCATGGCCACAGGGTAGCCCGCATAGCTCAGGGAGAAGGCGGCGTATGGAAACATGAAGAAGTAGTTGATGCAGAAGCCGCCCAGCAGGGAGGACAGGATGCCGTAAAAATACCCGTCAGTCAGCAGAGCGGTAAGAGAGACGGCCAGCATGTATACCAGAGCGGAATTGTTCTCCGCCCCCGTGTGGCCGATCAGAATATTGCTGACGATATAGGCGATGGCCTGAAGCAGGGTCGTGGCCCCAAGACATCTGGGGACAGAGGCGACGCGGTAATAGCCCTGTTTTACTTTACGGAAAATTTCTGTCATGGGGTCGCTTCCTTTATCCCGCCCCCTCGGACGGCGCTGTCGCTTCGGGGGGAAAAATAAGAAGATGGGGAAAAGGGAAGAAAATTTTTCTTCCCGCCGCCACCTTTATTATATCAGGAATTTCAGACACCGTAAAGTGCACAAAGGGCGTAAAATTTCGGTGAAAATGGAGAACGGTTCCTTGCGGAAAACGGAAAAGCAGAGTATAATATATGTCCTGATTTGTGCCGCGCGGCGGGCAGTAAAGACCCGGCCCGGGGAGAGGTGGGACGTATATGTCGATCCATGACGGCCACAGACAGCGGGTGAAAAAGGAATTCCTGACCACGCAGGGGCAGGGATGGCCGGAGCACCGGCTGCTGGAGCTTCTGCTGTTTTATGCCATCCCACAGGGGGACGTGAACGGGCTGGCCCACGCTCTGATCGACCGGTTCGGCTCCCTGTCCGGGGTGCTGGACGCCTCGGCGGAGGAGCTGAAGAAGACCCCCGGCGTGGGGGACCACACCGCCGCCCTGCTGAAGCTCATACCCGCCATGGGCAGGAGCTACGTCAGCAGCCGCAGCAGCCTGGACGACCGGGTTACCACCACGGAGGAGGCGGTGGCCGTGCTGCGGCCATACTTCTTCGGCGCCCGGAACGAGATGGTGTATATTCTGGCGGTGGACGGAAAGCGGAAGGTGCTGGGGGTGCGGCAGATCTCCGAGGGCTGCGTCTTTGCCTCCGATGTAAACATCCGCCGCATTGCTGAGGAGGCCCTGAGCCTGCGGGCCACGGGGGTCTATCTGGCCCACAACCACATCAGCAATCTGGCCTTCCCCTCCGACGCGGACTGGACCTCTACCGACACCGCCCGGGCGGCGCTGGCGGGCATCGGACTGGAGCTGATCGACCACATTGTGTTCGTGGACGACGACGCGGTGTCCATGAACCAGTCGGAGAGCTTCCGCCGGCGGCGCTCCTGCTATTTGCTGTAACAGCGCCGGGGCTTCGTTCCCTTTTCTTCTCAATGTCCGATCATTCCCCGTGCTCCCCGCCCCTGCAGGAGGCGGGGAGCACGGGCTTTCCGCCTCCAAGGAAGACAGAAGAAAGACAAGAGTTTCTTAAGATTTAAGAAAAAAGGGGTAAAACCCCTTGCAATAGAAAATTTGTTCGACTATAATGAGGGGTACGGGACCGCAGCGCACCCCGTTCAAAGGAGGAGCCGCCATGGCGAAATTTCAGGTGGTATCAGAATATCAGCCCAGCGGCGACCAGCCGGAGGCCATTGAGGCCCTGTCCAGGGGGATCGAGATGGGGCTGGACGAGCAGACCCTTCTGGGCGTCACCGGCTCCGGCAAAACCTTCACCATGGCCAAGATCATCGAGCAGGTCCAGCGGCCCACTCTGGTGCTGGCCCACAACAAGACTCTGGCCGCCCAGCTGTGCGCCGAGTTCAAGGAGTTCTTCCCCAACAACGCGGTGGAATACTTCGTCTCCTACTACGATTATTACCAGCCGGAGGCCTATATTCCCCACACGGATACCTTTATTGAAAAGGACTCCTCCATCAACGAGGAGATCGACCGTCTGCGCCTGTCCGCTACCGCCTCCCTTCTGGAACGGCGGGATGTGATCGTGGTGTCCTCCGTGTCCTGCATCTACGGTCTGGGCGAGCCGGAGGACTTCGCCGCCATGATGGTCTCCCTGCGGGTGGGGGCTGTGATGGAGCGGGATGAGCTGCTGAAAAAGCTGGTGGCCATCCGGTATGAGCGCAATGACATCGCCTTCGACCGGAATATGTTTCGGGTGCGGGGGGACACGGTGGAGGTCTGGCCCGCCTACTGGAAGGACACCGCCATCCGCATCGAGTTCTTCGGGGACGAGATCGACCGCATCTCCGAGATCAACGTGGTCACCGGCGCCCCCATCCGCCGCCTGACCAACATCCCCATCTGGCCCGCCACCCACTACGTCACCCCCAAGGAGAAGATGGACGCTGCCATTCAGGAGATCTATAAGGAACTGGAGGAGCGGGTGGCCTTTTTTGAGAAGGAGAACAAGCTGGTGGAGGCCCAGCGGCTGAAGCAGCGCACCATGTATGACATCGAGATGATGCAGGAGCTGGGCTACTGTTCCGGCATCGAAAACTACTCCCGGGTCATCGAGGGCCGCCCTGTGGGCAGCCCGCCCCACACCCTGCTGGACTATTTTCCCAGGGACTTCGTTCTGTTCATTGATGAGAGTCACGTTACCCTGCCCCAGGTGCGGGCCATGTACAACGGCGACCGGGCCAGAAAGACCACTCTGGTGGACTACGGCTTCCGTCTGCCCTGTGCCTATGATAACCGTCCGTTGAAATTTGAGGA
>CAKUHV010000108.1 GCA_934659445.1 uncultured Oscillospiraceae bacterium
GCCAGCGGGGTATAGGTTTCCTGCATGGTCTTGAGGGCGGCGTAGAGATTGGCATAGCCCTGATCGGCAAACTCCACTGCATCGATGGAGTCAAAGGCCCCGTTCCGCACCGGCATATAGCCAGTGGAGGTCACGAAGTCCAGATTGCGCTGCTTCTCCGTCAGCCAATATCGCTTGCGGCGAATTTTTATAAAGATCATCGCGCCCTCATTCTGCCGCCCCTTACATTCAAACCGCGAACACTTACGCTGGTTCGCGGTTTGAGAGGGCGGGGGATCGAAAACGGAAATATCCGAACGGAAGCCGCATGACACGTCGGAGCAAGCCTTATAAGGCTTGCTCCGACGTGCTTTTCAAGCCGGAGCGCGCCCGCGCCGGTCTGCAAATCGGCCCGCGACGGCAAAACTCCGGTTTTAGCGGCGCTGGGCCGCCTGCTGCCGCAGGGGGCGCAACTCAGTAGCCGCGGTACGCCCTGTGGTCGGCCTGAATGGTGCGCAGCTTCTCCGGGTCGCCGTACAGGTCTGTGGTCAGCACCGCCAGAACCGACGCGGCGTTTACGATGGCCTGATGGGTCTCCGGCGTGGGCATCGCCTGGGCGAACTCCTTCGTGTGGCAAGTATACGGCTTGCCGATGCTCATGATCGGGTGGAACGCGGGACAGTGATAGTCCGCGTTCCCGATGTCCGAGGAACCGGACATACCGACCTCGTCGGCATAGTCCAGCCCAAGCTCGCGGAAGCACTGCTCCACGGCCTGCTTTTCCAGCTTGCTGACATACAGCTCATGGAAGGGCTCGCACAGCGGGAAGATCTCCGCCTCCGTCCGCGTGGCCAGGGCTGCGGCGCGGGCGCAGTCCTTTACCCACGCCGTGATGTCGTCCAGATCCTTCCGGCGAGGCGCTCGCGTGAGGAATTCCACCTCCGCCAGCTCCGGCACGATGTTGGAGGCCGCACCGCCGTTTTTGATGATGCCGTGTATCCGCGCCTCCGGGATGATGTGCTGGCGCATGGCATCCGTTGCGTCGAGAAACAGCCGCGCTGCGTTGAGCGCGTTGCGGCCGCTCCACGGCTCGCTGGCCGCGTGCGCCGGCCGGCCGTGCCATTTTACGCCGATGCCGTCCAGGGCAATGAACTGGACCGCGGCCGTGGTTTCCGGCCCCATGTGGACCATCGCCACGAAATCATAGCCGTCGAAAACGCCCTGCTTAGCCATGATGGCCTTGGCGCCGCTGTATTCCTCATCGGGGGTGCCGATGATGTCGACGCCGAAGGAATACTCGTCCCGCAGCGCCTGAAAGGCCAGCGCCGCCAGAACGCTGCTGCTGCCGCTGGCGCAGTGCCCGCAGGCGTGGCCCAGACCACGCAGCGCGTCATACTCCGCCAGAAGGGCCATGCGCTGCCTGCGCTCCGGCGCGATCTGCCCGCGAAAGCCCGTCTCGTAGCCCGCGAAGGGATACTCTACCTCGATGCCGTGCTCCCGGAGAAGGGCGACGATGGCCGCCGAGCTCTTGTGCTCCTGAAGCCCCAGCTCCGGCTCGCGGGCCATCCTGTCGCTGAGGGCGAAGGCCAGCGGCGAGAATTCTTTGATCTTTGCGCACAGCTTTTCTTTCAAACCGTTCATCTTTTTTCTCCTGTTTTCCGTATCGGAAGGGGCGCGCCCCGGCAGGAAGCCAGCCGAACCGGACTTCCGACCGAGGCGCTTTCTTATGTTATCAGACGTAGTTGATCACCGTAGCCAGAATGGCGAAGAACGACTGCATGGCAAAGAGAATGCCGAAGACCGGCAGAAAGAACTTGTACCACTTGCCCAGAGGGATCTTCGCAATGCCCATGGCGATGGCGCAGGAGGCGGTGGGCCAGAGCATATTGCTGTAGCCGTCGCCAAACTGATAGACCAGCACGGCGGTCTGACGGCTCAGGCCGGTCAGGTCGGCAAGGGGAACGATGATCGGCATGATCGCCGTAGCCTGGCCGCTGCCGGAGGGGATGAAGAAGTTCAGGAAGTTCTGGAAGATCAGCATCACCTCGGCGGTGGCCCACTGGGGCAGACCGTTCATCAGGCTTGCACAGGCGCAGACCACAGTGTCGATGATCAGGCCGGACTTCATGATGACCAGGATCGTCCGGGACAGTCCGATGACCACGATGGCGTCCATCATCTGGGAGAAGGAGGCGGAAAGGTCGCTGCAGATGTCCTCGGCGCCCCGCCCGTCGATCACAGAGGTCAGGATGCCGCCGATGAGGAACACGGCGCTCATCTCATTGAGATACCAGCCGAACACGAGAGAGCCGAACACGATCACGACCACCGCCAGGGCCATGCCGGCGACAATGATCTTCTGCTTGCCGGTAAAGGTCCCCTCCTCCTGGGTCTCGATCTGGAAGGAGGAGAAATCCATGCCGTAGACCACGCTCTTGGTGGGGTCCTTTTTGATCTTGGCGGCGTAGCGGAGGGTGATGAACATCCATGTGCCCACAAACGCCACGAACACGACGCAGCGGTAGAGGATGCCGGAGAACAGCGGCAGCTCCGCGATGGATTGGGCGATGCCGATGGTAAACGGGTTCGTGGTCGCGGAAGCAAAGCCCACGGACACCGCGCCGTAGCACATACACACGCCGACGATCGCGTCATAGCCGAAGGCGATGGCGACGGCGATGAAGATCGGCACAAGGCCCCAGACCGTGTCCAGCTCGCCATAGGTCGAGCCGGCCAGCGCCCACAGCAGAATGGAGATGGGCACAAAGAGCTTGGCGTTCTTTTCCTTCTTGGAGATCAGCCTGCCGATGAGCGCGTTGAGGGCGCCGGTGCGCATAATGGAGTAGATCCAGAAGAAGCCGAAGAGGATGAGAAAAATGACCTGTCCGCCGTCCACAAAGCCCTGGGCCACGGCGACGAACATGCGGAACAGCGAGACCGGGTTCTGGTCAACGCGGGTGTAGCTGGACGCGTCAACGATCGTGGTGCCCGCCTCGTTGACCGTATACTGATACTGCCCGGCGGGGACGATATAGGTGGCGATGGTCACCGCCACGATCAGGATGAACAGGAGGAGCTTGCTGCTGGGGAAGGAGAACTTTTTCTTGGTGAGGGAAGTCGACATACAGGGGTCCTTCTTTCGTTTGGGATAAGGGGGGATTCATGCGGCGTCCATGGGGACGCGCCGCGTTCAGAAACGCAGGGACATGCAGCTCAGGCCGCCGTCCAGCTTGCGGAATTCGGAGGTGTCGCAGAGGATCACGTGATAGCCCGCCTCCTCCACCAGCTTGGCAACGCCGGGATAGCCCTCTGGCACGATGACATTGCCGTTGATCCAGATGCAGTTGGCCGCGTATTCCTCGCCGGCCGGGATGAGGATCTTGTTGTACGTTTCAAACTCCGGCTTGGTGACAAACTCGCCGGAGACCAGCATATTGTTGTTTTCGATGTAGTTGACGCCTGTTTTAAGGTGCAGGACCTCCTCCAGTGTGACCTCGGAGCAGGTCATGCCGTATTGGGCAAGGATCGCGGCGAACTGGCGGATGCCCTCTTCGTTGGTGCGGGCGGAGCGGCCCACATAGAAGTGGTCGCCCACCATCATCACATCGCCGCCCTCCAGGTGGCCCTCGCCGGTGATGAAGTGGATCTTGTCCTCGGGGTAGAACTTCTGGATGGCGGACAGGATCTCCTTCTTCTCGCCGTTGCGGGAGGCTGCGCCGGGGTTGGTGATGATCGCACAGCTCCTGGTCACCACCGCGGGGTCCTCTACGAATACGGAATCGGGGTATTCCTCCAGCGGCGGGAGGACTTCTACCTGCACGCCGCACTGCTTGAGACACTGGATGTAATGCTCATGCTGCTTACAGGCCAGCTCATAGTCCGGCGTGCCGGGATAGAGACCGCTGGTGATGCCGCTCACCAATGCCATGCAGGGCTTTCGGACAATACAATTCTTAAACATAATGGTTCCTCCTGTCTCTGTGTGGCGCTTATATTTTTTCAATCATAGTGTATATAATACAAATTTATGCAAAAAAGTCAATTCGCAAAACGTTGAAAACAAAGCGACTCCTGCTTTTGATTTCATACTATATGCATAAAAATGCAATTTTGCATTCAAATGGCGGCGGAGCTGTCAAAAAAGAAGGGGAACGCTGAGATGCGGGAAGGAAGACAACTGCAAAGGAAACCCGGGAAGGGCGTCTTTGCACACAAAAAACCGGGGAACTCCGTTGGAGTTTCCCGGCGGCAGGGCAACAGGGAATATGCATGGGGCACACGTCCATCTTTTTCATACCGCCGGAGGGGCGACAGGAAGGAATAATTCCCGAAGGGTCCGGCAGAAAACAAAACGGCTTGCGCAGCGGCGGGAAGGGCAGTATAATAAGCACAAGGCCCGCGGATACGGGCCGAAAGGAGGAACTGCTGATGAACGACTATTACAACAACGGCCCCGAGGCCTATGGCCGGCCGGCGCTGAGCATTGAGGAATATACGGCCCGGACCTTCCTGTGGATGTTCGTGGGTCTGCTGATCACCTTCGGCGTGGGCATCGCGGGTATGATGTCCGGAATGGTGTATCTGGTGCTGGTGCGGATGCCCTGGCTGATGCTGGCGCTGCTGGTGGCCACCCTGGCCCTGTCCGTCACCATGGCCGCCCGGATCGAGCGCATGAGCGTGGGGGCGGCCCAGGGCCTGTTTCTGACCTTCTCCGCCCTGATGGGGGTTACCATGTCGGTGACCCTCAGCGGCTACGATCTGGGTGCGGTGATCATCGTGTTTGCTGCTGCGGCCCTGTATTTCGCAGTGATGGCCCTGTTCGGCCACTTTACGGGTATCGATCTCAGCCGCATGGGCCCTATCCTGCTGTCCAGCCTGACCTTCCTGGTGATCCTGGGCATTCTGGGGATCTTCATCCCCGTCCTCAGCCTGAGCAATAATTTCTTCTGCTATGTGGGCATCGCCCTCTTTCTGGGCTATACCGCCTATGACGCCCAGCAGATCCGCAGCTACTACAGCTACTACTGCGGCTACCCCGATATGCTGGAGAAGGCGGCCGTCTTCTCCGCCCTGCAGCTGTATCTGGACTTCCTGAACCTGTTCATCCGTCTGCTGCAGCTGTTTGGCCGCCGCCGCAGGAACTGACCCGGACGCGGGAAAAGCAGAGCCTCCGCCCTTTGACAGGTGTTCGTAAAACAGGTTTAGACCGAAATTACGAAATGAGCATCTGTCAGGCGGGATTGGGAACAAAATAA
>CAKUHV010000109.1 GCA_934659445.1 uncultured Oscillospiraceae bacterium
TATTCAGCCCGAAGATGAAGATAGGGTCCAGGATCATGTTCAGCACACCCCCGGTGGTCAGCCCCACCACCGACAGTTTCGCCTTTCCCTGCCACCGCAGCAGGTTGTTCAGGGTGAAGGACAGGATCATCACCGGCGCACCCAGAAGGATGAAAAAGGCGTAATCCACGGCATGGGGATAGATGGTGGGGGTGCTGCCCAGCCGCCAGATCAGATTTTTCAGATCGGCCAGCCCCAAAGCGCTGAAGCCGATCCCCAGCACCAGCGCAGCGAATACGGCGCTGGAGGCGTACCGCCCGGCCTCCTCCCTGCGGTCCTGTCCCAGCAGCCGGGAGGTGATGGATCCGGCGCCCACTCCCACCATAAAGCCGATAGCCTGGATGACCCCCATGATGGAGTACACGATGCCCACGGCGCCGGAGGCGCTGGTGCTGATCTGGGAGACAAAGTAGGTGTCCGCCATATTGTAAATGGAGGTGATGAGCATACTGATGGTGGTGGGGATGGCAAGGCGGACGATCAGCGGCTCTACGGGGGACTCCAGCATGCGGGTGCGCTGGTCGGCGGGGCTCTCATGGGGGTGGGACAGGTGCAAGGGGATGCACTCCTTTCAGATGAAAACCGTTAACAGGTTTATTATATACGGCCGCCGCAGGAAAGGCAAGAGGGCAAAACGGGGCGCGGATCAAAATGATCCGCGCCCCGTTTTTGTCCCGATCCGGTCAGTCCACCGGGGCGGCAATATAGGCGCCCAGCAGCTTCAAGGTGTTCTCCACGCCCTTCTTGTGGCTGCGCTCATACCCGTGGGAGGCGTACACCCCCGGACCGATCAGTCCGTGGCGCAGATCGTGGCCGGCGGACAGGGTGGCCTCTACATCGGAACCGTAGTGGGGGTAGATGTCCACAGCGAAGTCCGCCCCGCCCCGCCGGGCGGCGGAGATCAGGTGGGAGACCATGCGGTAGTGATAGGGCCCCCGGGAGTCCTTGGCGCAGATGGACACCTGGGTCTCCGTACAGCCCAGCCCGTCCCCCACGCAGCCCATGTCCACGCTGACGGCGTCGGTGACCCCGGCGGGGACCGGGGCCGCGCCGCCGTGGCCTACCTCCTCAAACACGGTGATGTGCAGCCACACCCGACGGGCGGGGGTCACCGCCCCGTCCCGGATCTGCCGGGCCAGGGCCAGCAGGACACCCACGGAGAGTTTGTCGTCCAGAAAACGGCTCTTGATATAGCCGGAGGGGGTCACCACGGTGCGGGGGTCAAAGCACACCACATCTCCGGGCAGGATTCCCAGGGCGGCCGCATCGGCCTTGGAGCGGACCTCCTGGTCGATGACCACCTCCATGTCCTCGTAGCTGCGCCTGGTGTCGTCGTAGCTCCCGTTCACATGGATGGAGGCGTTGTGCAGCTGAAAGGTTCCGGTATATACCTTTCCCTCCCGGGTATAGATGCGCACGTTCTCTCCCTCGGCGTTGTTGGGATCCATGCCCCCCAGGGCGGTCAGCTTCAGCCGGCCCGTCTCGGTGATCTGGGTGACCATTCCCCCCAGAGTGTCCGTATGGGCCTCCAGCAGCAGGGCATTCGCCTCCGGCTGCTCCGGATTCAGACAGACCAGCACGCCCCCCTTCCGGGTGATCTCCGGTGCAAAGCCCAGGGCCGTCAGCTCCGCCCTGACGCGCTCTGCCGCCCTCTCCGTAAAGCCGGTGGGGCTGTCGATGGCCAGAAGCTCACAGGTCTGCTCCACCGCGTACTGTACATATCTTTCCATATCTGTCCTCCCGCTCCGCGCGCCGGGCGCGGCGTTTTCTTCCGCTCTCAAGTATAGCACGGGGGGCGGCTCGGGGCAACACCGTCCGCGGGAAAAGGACAAATTTCGAGCCTGTCAAAAAGCAGCAGTACGTATAGATACGGGAAGGAAGATAGTTACGAAAGACAAGGTCCGCAGGCCAGAGCGAGCGGGCAACCGGCGCGAAGCGGCGGCACTTGGCCCGCCGATAACCCAGGAAGGGTGTCACAAGGTGAATTGCCCCGCAGGGGCAAGAGAAGGTGGCCTGGGCCATTCGTTTTTAATCATAAGATTTTGGAACTTTTTCAAGGTTTCAAAATCTTCTTCAGCTTGTCAAAAAGGCTTTTTTGACAAGCTGAAATTTCGGAAACCCCTTTCTTTTTTTGCTTTGCTGTGCTATAGTGGACGAAGAGAAAAGGACCCGCCCACGGGGCGGGGAGAGGAGCAGCTATGGATAAGACCGAAAACAGGAACAGCGATGCCCTGTATGAGACCATCCTTTCCCTGAAAAATGTAGAGGAGTGCCGCCGCTTTTTCCAGGACCTGTGCACCCCCATCGAGCTGCGCAGCATGGAGCAGCGCTTCGACGTTGCCGTCTATCTGCAGCAGGGCATGGTCTATCTGGACATTCTGGACAAGACAGGGGCCAGCAGCGCCACCATCAGCCGGGTACGCCGGTCCATGCTGGACGGCGGAGCCGGCGGCGTGATGCAGGACGTGATCTGCCGGGAGGGGCTGGCCGACCGGTATTGAGGCATACATTCGTGCCCCGTCCGGCCGAAGCCCAAAATTCTGCCGAAAGACCGCAGGAGGACCTGAAGCCTTGAAAAAGCTTCAGGTCCTCCTTAGCTTGTCAAGAAAGTCTTTTGGGTAGTCTCTTTTTCAGCTCTTTTATTTGCATTCTCTTTCATTCTGTGATATACTGCATCATAATTGTACGCATCCCGGCCACGGGCGGGACAGAGCGGACAAAATTTGAAACGGAAAGCAGAGTTGATCCGTCCCAAATGGACAGTAGCAGTATAGGAATGATCGTCGCCCTTGTGGTCCTGGTGGCCATGTCCGCCTATTTCTCCGCAACAGAGACCGCTTTCACCTCCCTGAACCGGATCAGGCTGAAAAGCCGCGCCGACGACGGGGACGCCCGCGCCGCCAAAACTCTGGAGATGGCGGACCAGTACGACAAGCTCCTGTCTACCATCCTCATCGGAAACAATATTGTCAACAACGCGGCCACCACCATCGGCGCCGTTCTGTTCATCAAGCTGGCGGGCACCGAGCGCGGCCCCGCCATCTCCGCCGCAGTGCTCACGGTGGTCATCCTGATTTTCGGCGAGGTCACCCCCAAGAGTCTGGCCAAGGAGTCGCCGGAGTCCTGGGCCGTGGTCTCTCTGCCCCTGCTGAAGCTCTTTTTGGTGGTGCTCACCCCCCTGAATTTCCTGTTCACCCAGTGGAAGAAACTAATCTCCCTGCTGTTCCACAGCTCCGACGACAACTCCATCACCGAGGAGGAGCTGGTGGGCATGGTGGATCAGGCCCAGACCGAGGGCGGGCTGGACGAGCACGAGAGCGACCTGATCCGCAACGCCATCGCCTTCAACGACATGGAGGTGGGCGAGATCCTCACCCCCCGGGTGGATCTGGTGGCCGTGGAGGAGGACGCCACTATGGATCAGGCCGCCGCCCTGTTTACCGAGAGCGGCTATTCCCGCCTGCCCGTCTATCACGAGAACATTGACAACATCGTGGGCGTCATCCACGAGAAGGACTTCTATCTGGCCCGTAGCCGGGGCGAGGACCGCCTGACCATGATCAAGACCCCGGTGCTGTATACCACCGCCAGCGCCCAGATCTCCGAGCTGCTGCGCATTTTGCAGCGCAGCAAGGCCCACATGGCCGTGGTGGTGGACGAATACGGCGGCACCGAGGGCATCGTCACCCTTGAGGACATCATCGAGGAGCTGGTGGGCGAGATCTGGGACGAGCACGACGAGGTGATCGAGACCTTCCAGAAGCAGGAGGACGGCAGCTATCTCATCGCCTGCTCCGCCGATCTGGACGATATGTATGACCTGTTCCAGCTGAAGGGCAGCTGCGAGGCCACCACCGTATCCGGCTGGGTTTTGGAGCAGGTGGGCCGGGTGCCCGAGCCGGGGGACCGCTTCCAGGCCGAGGGGCTGGACGTTACCGTCACCAAGGTAGAGCATCGCCGGGTGCTGGAGATCCGGGTGCGTCTGCTGAAGGACGAGGAAGAGGACGAGAAGAAGGACTGAGTGTCCCGGGGCCCCCAGGGGCCCCGTTTTATTTGCCCACTGGAAAGGAGCGCAGCACTATGCGAAGAAAGGATCGTGAGATCACCGACCCCGCCCGGATCGGGCAGATCCTTGCGGGGGCCAGATACCTGCATCTGGGAATGCATGACGGACCCTTCCCCTATGTAGTCCCCCTGCACTACGGCTATGTGCTGCGGGACGGGCGGCTGACCTTCTATCTGCACTGTGCGGGAGAGGGGCACAAGCTGGACTGCCTGCGGCGGGACCCCAATGTGTTCGTAGAGGTCGACCGGGGCGAGCTTCTGGTCCCCGCGGACATCCCCTGTGCATACGGGGCCGCATATGAGAGCGTTATGGGCCGGGGACGGGCCGTCATTCTTGAGGACGGGGAGGAGAAGTGTCTCGGCCTGCGCACGCTGATGAAGACGCAGACCGGTCGGGAGCATGAGATCAGCGCGGCCATGGCCCGCGCGGTGACCGTGATCCGGATCGACATGGAGTCCTATACCGCCAAGGCCCGTGTTCAGTAGGGCGGCGGACGATCTCCCCCGCCGCAGAGATCAGGAAGAAAAAGCTCCCACTCGGGCGCGGCTCTGCCGCACCTGAGTGGGAGCTTTTGAATTTTTTACCCTGCGGCCCCGCGGAGTGGGGCAGGAAGGGCCTTTACTCCATGACCTTGCTGTCCACGGCGTCCTTCAGCAGGGCATGGAACTGGTCGTAGGTCATGGCGCCCAGATCCTCGCCGGAGCGCTTGCGGACGGACACGGTACCGTTCTCCATATCCCGGTCGCCCACCACCAGCATATAGGGCACCTTCTCCAGGGTGGCCTCGCGGATCTTCTTGCCGATCTTCTCGTTGCGGTCGTCCACCTCCGGGCGGTAGCCGGCGGCATCCAGCTTGGCGGAGATGCTCTGGGCATACTCCAAAGCGCGGTCGGTCACGGGCAGCACCTTCACCTGCACAGGGGCCAGCCAGGCGGGGAAAGCGCCGGCAAAGTGCTCGGTGATCACGCCGATAAACCGCTCGATGCTGCCCAGCACCAC
>CAKUHV010000110.1 GCA_934659445.1 uncultured Oscillospiraceae bacterium
GAGTCGGAGCAAGGGAGCGCAGCGAAGGATGCCCACGCCTGGGCGTCCTAAGCGCAGCGGACTTTGCGACGACGAGGTGGGTGGGTTTTACAATTTCACCCCAACACCGCCATCAGGATCGGAATGGTCACCACGCACCCCACGGTGGACAGGGTGGCCCCCACGGCGGCGTACCGGTCGTCCGCCCCATAGGCCCCGGCCATGACGGGGGTCTGACTGACCACGGGCAGGGCGGCCTCTACGGTGAACACCCCCCGGGCCAGCCCGCCGATGCCGAACAGATGGCAGAAGATCAGACAGATGGCCGGGGCCACCGCCAGCCGCATGACCAGCATGGTGGGCAGACCCCGCATCAGCCGCAGGTTCTTCAGGCCGATCTCATACACCACATAGCCGCAGTAGATCAGGGCCATGGGGGACACGGAGTTGGCCAGATAGCCCATGAACCGGTCCGCCGTGGCGGGCAGGGGGATGTCCAGCAGCACCATGGCGATGGCCGCCAGCACCGCCAGCACCGGGGGCTTGGTGAAGAAGCTTTTTGCAAAGCCGGCGGGGGTGGTCCTGTGCCCGTCCCCCTGGCCGGAGGCGGCGATCAGGGTGACCCCCACGGTCTGCAGCAGGGTGGTGTTCACCAGATAGTACAGCATCACATAGGGCACGCACACGTCGCCGAACAGCTGCTGACACACGGGCAGGCCGATGAACAGGGTGTTGGACAGAAAGCTCATGGCCAGAAACACGCCCCTCTGCTTCCGGGGCAGCTTCAGCAGGGGCAGCACCGCCGCCGCCAGCAGCAGGTTCACCAGAATGCCCAGAAGGACGGACAGCAGCATGGGGGCGGCCTCCACCAGCCCCCGGCGGTCCAGATTGCTCACCACCCCCCGGATACACAGGCAGGGCACGGCAACGGACATGATGTATTTGCTCAGAAACACCTTCTCCGGCGGCCCCATCCAGCCCTTGCGGCCCATGAAATAGCCCACGGCCATGATCAGCAGCAGCACAAAGCAGGCGGAAAATGCGTTCAGTACAGTCTCCATTGGATCGATCTCCTGTTCTTGAAGTGAACGTGCGGGGGAGGGGCATCCGGTCGGTTCGCCCTATGGGAAGGGGAGCAGAGTGTAGGGCGCGACGACCCGGCGCGCCTCGTCCTCACAAGCTCCGTATCATTCATTTCCGCCGAAGCGGCGAAAATTCATTCACTGCGCTGCTCGTCCTCTCCCCACAAAACCCGCTGCCGCTGGGCTTTTGTGGGGGCCCCGTTTGGTTTGTTTTATGTATCATGTAGGGCCCGATGCCTCATCGGGCCGCGGGGGTCATAGGGGGCGGAGCCCCCTATACCAAAAATGGGTGGGTGGGCGGTATTAAAATCCTCCGGCAAGGGCAGAGCCCTTGCCCTACGGCAAAGCGCCCCAAGAGCGCCATCCCCTCCAAAAACACGGCCCCGAACGCGTTCACGTCCGGGGCCTATGTGGCTGTTCTGCCGTCCGGGACGGGCTCACTCCTGCCCGCCGGCCCCCTCCGGACGCCGGCCCCCTCCGCCCCGTCTGCGGCGGCGGCGGGGTCTGTGCTCCCCCTCGCCCTCGGGGCGGGGGGGACGCTCCCCCTCCTGCTCCGGCTTGGGCGGTCTGGGGGGACGGGGAGGGCGGGCGCCCTCGCTCTGGCGGCTCTCCCCCTCCTGGGGCCGCCCCTCGCCGTGGGAGCGGCCGCCCCGTCTGCGGCGGCGGCGGTGCTCCCCCTCCCCCTGTTCAGGGGCGGGGGCGGACTGCTCCCCGGGGACGCGGCTCTCATAGGCCGCCAGGGCGGCGGACAGGCTGTCCTCCGGGGTGGGGGCGGCGGTCTCCTCCTGCCGGCGGAGACGGGCCAGCTCCGACAGGGGGGGCTCCACATAGCCCTCGGGCCGCTTGCCCTTGCCGCTGCGCACCACGCACAGCTCGCAGTTGTGGTAGCACTTGGGGCTGTCGGGGTCGGACTCCAGCCGCACCTGACAGGTCTGGCGCAGCAGATTCACGCTGGACACGGTGCCCGCACCGTCGGGGGTCTCTACAAAGGACTCCTGCTTGGGGGCGCGGCGCACCAGATCCTCATAGGCCTCCTGCTCATACTTCAGGCAGCACATCAGCCGCCCGCAGGTGCCGGAAATCTTGGTGGGGTTCAGGCTGAGGTTCTGGGTCTTGGCCATCTTGATGGACACGGGCTGGAACTCGTCCAGGAACTGGGCGCAGCACAGGGGTCGGCCGCAGATGCCAAGGCCGCCCAGCATCTTCGCCTCGTCCCGCACGCCGATCTGCCGCAGCTCGATGCGGGCGTGGATGGTGCCGGCCAGATCCTTCACCAGGGCGCGGAAGTCCACCCGCCCGTCGCTGGTGAAGAAGAACAGGGCCTTGTTCCCCTCGAAGGAGTACTCCGCCTCCACCAGCTTCATGTCCAGCCCGTGCTCCGCGATCTTCTCCTGACAGATCTGGAAGGCCTTCTTCTCCTTCTCCTTGTTTTTCTCCAGAGTGCGGCCGTCCTCCGCCGTGGCCAGACGCAGCACGGGGCGCAGGGGCTGCACCACCTGGTCGTCGGGGATCTGGGTATTGCTCTGGGCGCACCAGCCGTACTCCACCCCCCGGGAGGTGTCTACGATGACCCCCGCGCCCTCCTCCACGGTCAGGCCCTGGGGATCGAAATAGTATTGCTTTCCGCCGCTTTTGAAGCGGACGCCGATGATCTCTGCCATACGAACTCCTTTACGTTCCTGCAATATCATTCAGTTGAAAACTCTGTCATTGCGAGCCAGTTTTTCTCGGGGCCCCTGGCAAAGCCAAAGGCTTTGATGGGGAGAGGAGGAGCAAGGAAGTGCAGCAAGGGATGCTCATGTTTGGGCATCCCGCGCGAAACGCACTTTGTGACGACTCGGCGCGGCAATCCGTCTCCTTGATCTGGGAATACGGATTCCCACGGCAGTGACATCGGTCACTGCCTCGGAATGACAATCTTCTTAACTCCATAACCTTGTTCATTCTTCTGCTCTTTATTTGTCCTGAAACATCCCCGCGCACAGCCAGCCGGCCAGCTGGCCGGGGTTGGCGTTCAGGGCGGCGGCCTGACGCAGCTGCTCCAGCAGCCCGGCCGCCTTCAAAAGGCGCTTCTTGTCCTGTGCCCCGGCGATGCGGTCGGCCACCGCGGTCCGGGTGCGCTCCAGCAGGGGGACTACCCCGTCCTTGGGGGCCTTTTCAAGGGCCATGGACGCCTGAAACAGCTGCCACTCGCCGCCGCCCTCCAGGGCGTCGGCCAGCAGCAGGGCGCTTTGCTCCAGCTGGCTGTCGCCGCCCTTCAGGTCCTCTATGGCCCGGCCCAGCACCCCCTGACAGTCCAGAGCGGCCTTTTTCAGCTCGTCCTCCGCCCTGCCCGGGAACAGCTTTTTCAGCTGGGTCAGACACTCCGCCGGAGCCAAAGGGGCCAGATCCAGCTGCTCGCACCGGGAGCGCACCGTCTGCAATAATCCGCCGCCGTTGTCGGCGATGAGCAGAAAGGCGGCATAGGCCGGGCCCTCCTCCAGCAGCTTGAGCATGGCGTTCTGGGCGGAGGCGTTCATCTGCTGGGCGTGCTCCAGAATATACACCTTCCGCTGGGCCTCGTTGGGGCGGACATAGGCGTCGGCCCGGACGGCGCGGACCTGATCTACGGTGATGGGCTTGCCCTCCCCCGGGCCGGTCACCAGGGTGATGTCCGGGTGGATGCCTGCGGCGGCCTTTTTGCAGTGGGGACACACGCCGCAGGGGCGCCCCCCCTCCGGCCCGGAGCACACCAGCGCCGCCGCCAGCAGCCGGGCAAGGGTGTGCCGTCCGCTGCCGGCGGGGCCGCACAGGATATAGGCGTGGGACAGGCCCCGGCCCTCCTCCTGAAAGGAGAGCTGCTCCTTCAGCCGGCGGTTGCCCGCCAGCGCGCTCCACCGATTCAAAAAGCAGCCCTCCCCGCTGAAAACAGGCGGTCTGTCCCGCCTATCGGTATCTGACCACATATTATAACCTATCCCCGGGAAATAGGGAAGGATTTTTTGATCACACTTTTTCTTTTTAGTAGAAAATACTTAAATTTCAAAAGTTGTACTTCTTCATGCAACCTTTCTTTCATTTTTAAGAATAATAAAGGAGGTTTGACATGGATATTATTAAGCGGTATACTTATTTTGATATTGGCGATATTCCAATTACTAAAACTCAATATTCTACTTCCAGCAGAAATTAGGTGCAGTGGTTGTGTATAGTAACCAGAAACACATGCAGCTACTGCGCCGGTTTACAAGGACAAATTTTGTCTCCGAATGATTCAACTATAGTTTGGCCCCCTGTTCACCCAAATTGCAGATGCCAAGTTATCCCTGTCATTGCATTCCCTGCAGGAACTGCAACAGAAGACGGGAAAAACGGAATAGATTATTTTATATTTGTTTATGGTTTTCTTCTCGAATATTATATATCACAAAATGAAGCATATTTACGGGGTTGGCAACCCTGGAAAGGTAATTTAGATCAGATTGCCCCCGGGGCAGTTATCGGGGGAGATATTTATGAAAATAGAGACGGTCGGCTTCCTGATTCACTTGGTCGAATTTGGTATGAAGCCGATTTTGACTACTCTGGTGGTTACCGTAATAAACGGCGCATTGTTTTTTCAAATGATGGTCTTATGTTCGTGACCTATGACCACTACTTGACCTTTTCTGAAATATATTGGGAGGATGACTATGACGACCTATACCATTGACCTTGATCGGGTCCACAGCCTTTACGAGCTCCACGACCATTTGGAAGAGGTACTTCCCCTGCCTGACTACTATGGCCGGAACATGGACGCTCTGTGGGATTCCCTTCACCACTGGTTTGAATTTCCGGATCAGACCACTATTGAGGTTCTGGGCATGGACAGGGTCTCAAAGGATCTGGAGATCCCCATCAGCCGTCTGAAGGGTGTTCTGGACGATCTGCACACCAGAGATGGTGTTCACGTTGTATACCGCTGAAAAAGAAACTCCCAATTCCCCTTTGTGTTCCTAAAGTATAGGTTAAGGTTGGCTGATGTAGATTTATTCATTAGTAGACATAAAAAGAGGCTCCC
>CAKUHV010000111.1 GCA_934659445.1 uncultured Oscillospiraceae bacterium
AATTACGGTGGACTTATGGTGGAGGCGGGGAGAGTTGAACTCCCGTCCGAAAACGCATCCAGGGGAACTTCTCCGGGCGCAGACGGTTATTGCGGGAGTCTTGCTCTCCCCGTTCCCTTCCCCGCCGGCAAGCCGTCACGCCGCCGGGTCAGGTGAGCTTCATGATGCATGGTGCGCGCAAAGCTTAGCGCACGCACGTCCGCCACTAAACGACGCCTGATCCGGGCTCGTGGCCCTTCCCGGTCAGACGGCCGCCTTTAATCAGGCAGCGTAAGCGTATTCGTTGTTGTTCTTTAATTTATAAAGAATGCCCGTTTTAAGGTGGTCGTGCGCCACCGCCCGCTATTCCCCATTCAACGTCCCCGTCGAAACCGGTACGCCCCCGGCTTGCCGCAAAGTCCGCTTGATTCGGAACGCCATACGGGCATCCCTCGTCTCGCGTCCTTGCTCCTCGCCTTCCGGCTGCGGCCCGCGGTCACAGCTGGAGATACGGGAGGCTGGAGAGATCTTGCCTCCCGGCTGGTATGGCCCAGCCGGGAGCCGAATTACGCTTCTATCATAAAAGGCGGCAGAGATACCGCCGATCATGCGGGATCAGACCTTTTCAGGCTCGGGATAGTCCACGCCGCAGGTGTCCACCGTGACCTTCTTCATCCGCTGCACCTGGCGGGGGCGGTCGTTCCAGTCGGTGGGGATGGCGGCGATGGCGTCCACCACATCCATGCCCTCGATGACCTTGCCGAAGGCGGCATACTGGCCGTCCAGGAAGGGACCGTCGTCGTGCATGATGAAGAACTGGCTTCCGGCGGAGTCGGGATGCCCGGCCCGGGCCATGGACAGCACGCCCCGCTTGTGGGACAGGTCGTTGGGCACGCCGTTCTGGGCGAACTCGCCCTTTACGGAGTAGCCGGGGCCGCCGGTGCCAGTACCCTGGGGACAGCCGCCCTGGATCATAAAGCCGGAAATGCAGCGGTGGAAGATCAGGCCGTCATAAAAGCCCTTTTTCACCAGGCTGATGAAGTTATTCACCGTATTGGGGGCGATCTCCGGGTACAGCTCCGCCTTGATGACGCCGCCGTTTTCCATCTCGATGGTCACAATGGGATTGCTCATGATTGAACCTCTCTTTCACTTGGCCAGCGGGCCCACGCCGTGCTGGCTGAGATATTGTAGCAACAGTACGCTGTTTTCCTGGTTATCCTCGAACCGGGCCGGCACCCGCCCCCGGCAGTCTGTTGCCGCAGCAGGCGGTCAGCCCCACCAGAAAGCCCGGCGGGACGTTGCCCGGTCCCACGGGGGCCTCCAGCCGGACGGAAGGAGCGGTCCACCATCCCGCTTTGCCTGTTTCCTTAGCGGTTGCGCATTTTGATGGCGCGGTCCATCTCGCGCTTGGCGTCCCGCTTGGCCGCGGCCTCCCGCTTGTCGTAAAGCTTTTTGCCCTTGGCAAGGCCCACCTCCAGCTTGACCCGGGGGCCCTTGAAGTAGACCGCCAGAGGGACCAGAGCGTAGCCGTCCTGCTTGACCTTGGCAAACAGTTTCAGGATCTCCCGCTTGTGCATCAGCAGGCGGCGGGGACGGCGGGGCTCTTTATTGAAGATATTGCCCTTTTCATAGGGGCTGATATGCATCCCCAACACGGACATCTGCCCGTCCTTGATGATGCAGAAGGAGTCCTTCAGGTTGATATTGCCCAGACGGATGGACTTGACCTCGGTGCCCGCAAGCTCGATCCCGGCCTCGTATTTCTCCTCGATGAAATAGTCGTGGTAGGCCTTGCTGTTCTTGGCCACGATCTTGACCGACTCTGCCATAGGGCGCCTCCTTTCCTACAGGGAGGTCATCATACCATATTTGCCGGAAAAAATCAAGGGGAACGGCGCCCTTCGGCTCCGCTGGCCTGTTTTTCCCGTTTCCGCAGCAGATCACAGCCCCGGCACAAAGAATATCTGCTTCCCTTTTTCCTTCTCTTCTGTTATGATGATACTGTGGTCTTCTGCGGAAACGGGAGCATAAGCAGGGGAGCGTTTTTACACAGATACCGGCATACCGGTCAGAGAGAGGCGTTTGTTTGAAAACCAGGGGGATCGACTTCTGCAGCGGGAATATCATCAAGCAGCTGGTGCTGTTTTCCCTTCCCATCGTCATGGGGGAGCTGCTGCAAAACCTTTATAACAGCGCAGACGCCATCGTGGTGGGCAATTTTGTAAGCAAGCAGGCCCTTGCCGCGGTGAGCATCTGCGTGGGGCCCTCCGATCTGATGGTGGGCTTTTTCAACGGCATGTCCATGGGCTCCTCCGTGGTGGTGGCCCAGTCCTTCGGCCTGCACGACCGGGAAAAGCTGCTGCGCGCCATGCGGGTGTCCTTTACCTTTTCCGTGATCTTCGGCGTTCTGGTGTCCCTGCTGGGCATCCTGTGCGCCCCTCTGCTGCTGCGGATCACCGGGGCGCAGCCGGAGGTCTTCGGGGACGCCCTGGCCTATCTGCGCGTCTATCTGTCCGGGCTGATGTTCACCGCCATCTATAACATCGGCGCAGGCATCGTCCGGGCCATCGGCGACGCGGAGGCCCCCTTCCGCATCCTGGTCGTCTCCTGCTGCGTGAATATCGTGATGGATCTGGTCTGCGTCGGCCTGCTGTCCATGGGGGTCATCGGCGCGGCGGTGGCCACCGTGTTCTCCCAGCTGTGCTCCGTCATCCTGATCTACCGCCGCCTGAAGCGGGAGAGCGGCGACTTCCGCCTGTCCCTGACCGAGCTGCGGCAGAATTTTGCCATCGCCCGCCGGGTGGTCACCATCGGCATCCCCTCGGGCCTTCAAAATGCCATGATCGCCATCTCCAACCTTTTCGTCTGGCGATACATCAACTCCTTCGGTACCAACGCCTCGGCGGGCATCGGCGTGGCCATGCGGCTGGACCGCTTTGTCCTGCTGCCCTGCAAGGCCTTCGGCATGACCATCACCACCTTTGTGGGGCAGAACGTAGGCGCCGGGCAGTATCGCCGCAGCCGGGCGGGCATTCTCAGCGCCATGGCTCTGGCCCTGTCCGTTACGGCGTTTATCGGCGCACTGGTGTTCCTGTTCGCCGGTCCCTGCGTCGCCCTGTTCAACTCCGACCCCGATGTGGTGGCCATCGGCGTGGCCATGATGCACACCATCATCCCCTTCTATCTGGTGCTGGACGTGCGGGAGATCCTGGCCGGCGTGCTGCGGGGCTACGGCTATACCCAGGTGCCCATGGTCATCTCGGTGATCGGCATGATCGTGGTGCGGCAGTTGTTCCTGTCCCTGACCATGCCGCAGTTCCGCGCCATCGAGCTGCTGTATTACTGCTATCCCGTGGGCTGGATCTCCACGGTGGTCCTGCTGGTGGGGTATTACTTTTACAAGCGGAAAGGCTGCGTGGGACTGGCGGAGTCTGGCAGCGGCGCCGCAGACCGGTAGGAGCGGCCCCCGGGCTTCACAGAAAAGAGCGCGCCCCACCGGTCAGGCAACAGCCTGACCGGTGGGGCGCGCTTCGCTTCAAGGGGCTTATTCCTCCTCGTAGTCCTCATACTCCGAGGCGTGGCAGCCGCGGGAGATGGACTGCCGGGTCCTGCAGCACAGCTGGGCCAGCCGGTCCCAATAGGCCACCACGGCGCACACAGCAGCGGCAAAGGCCAGAGAAGCGGCGATGATCTTCAGCACGAAGCGGGCCGTTTTCATATTAAATTACCTCCTGTTTTCTGTAATGTTCTATTGATATTGTGTATTCCCTCGGGGAAACTATCCCAATTGATCAGCTTTGCTTACACATTAAAGCGGAAATAGATCATATCTCCGTCCTTCACCACATAGTCCTTGCCCTCGCTGCGCAGCAGCCCCTTCTCCTTGGCGGCGGCCACGGAGCCGCAGGCGATCATCTCGTCAAAATTGATGGTCTCGGCCCGGATGAAGCCGCGCTCGATGTCGGAGTGGATCTTGCCGGCGGCCTGGGGGGCCTTGGTGCCGTTTTTAATGGTCCAGGCGCGGCACTCGTCCTCGCCGTAGGTGAGGAAGGAGATCAGGCCCAGCAGGGTATAGCTGCATTGGATCAGGCGATCCAGACCGGACTTCTCGATGCCCAGCTCCTCCAGGAACATGGCGCGGTCCTCGCCGTCCAGCTCGGCAATGTCCTGCTCCAGCTTGGCGCAGATGGGCAGCACCTGGGCCCCCTCTTTCGCTGCCAAATCGGCGACGAGCTTATAATATTTGTTGGAGTCTTTGTCGGCAAAGCCGTCCTCGTCCATGTTGGCGGCGTAGATGATGGGCTTCAGGCTGAGCAGGTCGGCGGTGGCGATCAGCTCGGCGTCGTCCTTGGACTCCGTCTCGAAGGTGCGGGCGGACTTGCCCGCATCCAGATGCTCGGCCAGCGCCTTGAACAGTTCCGCCTCGTGCAGGAACTTCTTGTCCCCCTTGGCCATCTTGGCGGCCTTGTCCACCCGGCGGTTCACCATCTCCAGATCGGCCATGATCAGCTCCAGGTCGATGGTCTCAATGTCGCCAATGGGATCTACGGGAACGTTGGTGCTGGCGTCGGCGACGACGTGCATGATGTTCTCGTCATCAAAGCAACGCACCACGTGGACGATGGCGTCTGTGCGGCGGATGTTCTCCAGAAACTTGTTGCCGAGGCCTGCGCCCTGGCTGGCGCCCTTGACCAGACCCGCGATATCCACGAACTCGATGACCGCCGGAGTTTTTTTCTTGGGCTGGTACATCTCGGCCAGCTTGTCCAGCCGCTCGTCTGGCACAGCCACCATGCCCACATTCGGCTCGATGGTGCAGAAGGGGTAGTTGGCGCTCTCCGCGCCGGCGTTGGTAATGGCGTTGAACAGGGTGGACTTGCCGACGTTCGGCAGCCCGACGATACCTAATTTCATAGTTTTCTCTATCTCCTTAAAAAGTCTTGATTTTCAAGGGCTTCCGGAATCCGGCGTGTTTGGCTTACGCCATTTTCGCATGGACTTATATGCTAGGAAACCCTGCCTGATTCAAATTGCCGC
>CAKUHV010000112.1 GCA_934659445.1 uncultured Oscillospiraceae bacterium
GCTGGCGATGGAACGCAGTCCTATCAAGGACGTGGAGATCAAGGTGCTGCTGAAAGCGGCCCTGACCGACGAGATCAATAGCCGCGAGGTCTATATGAAGGGCATCGACCACAGCTACTATTACGAGGGATATACCACGTTCAAGGCGGAAGAATTGTAAATGGAGTGCAGCAGTTGAGCATCAAATAAATTTGTATATTTAAACCTATTTCTGTTGACTTTATCTGACGCTTTATGTATTATATAGACAAGGTTCAGGGCTGAACTTCGGCCCCAAGCGATCAGCTCTGTGATATACAGGGCTGATTTTGCTTTTTAAGGAGGGGTGCTGGATGACATATTACGCCCACATCTCCGCGGACGGCCTGCGCCGCCAGACTGTGGCGGCGCATTTGGAGGGGACAGCATCGCTGTGCCGGGAATTTGCGGCGGCCTTTGACGCCGGGGAATACGGCGAACTGGCAGGCCTGGCCCATGACCTGGGAAATTGCACAGAGGGATTTGAGGACCGGCTGCTGCGCGGCGGAGCGAAAGTAGACCACGCCACAGCCGGAGCATTGTTCTGTGATAAACGGAATTCTTTTGCGGCGGTGTGCGTTGCGGGACACCACACCGGACTGCCGGATGTTGGCAACTGGAAAGTGGACCGCCCATCGGACAGCACTTTCTGCGGAAAGATGAAGCGGGGAACGGAGAGGCATGATCTGGAGCAGTGCGGCGAGAGCGGCGTTGCCTTTCCGCCGCTGTCCCGGCCCGTTCCGCCGATCAAAAGCAATTTACAGGCATCCTTCTGGACACGGATGCTCTATTCCTGCCTGGTGGACGCGGATTTTCTGGATACGGAAGCATTTATGAATGGAGACCGTGGCCGGGGCGGGTACGATGAGATGGAAACGCTTCTATCCCGGCTGGAAACCCATATCACGCCGTGGCAGAATCCGAAGACGGAGCTAAACCGTCTGCGCTGCAAGATTCTGAATACCTGTTTGGATGCTGGAAACAAGCCCAAGGGCATATACACCCTGACGGTCCCCACAGGCAGTGGGAAAACCGTGGCGTCCCTGGCCTTTGCCCTGCGCCACGCCGTGGCCCACGGGATGCGTCGGGTAGTCTATGTCATCCCCTACACCTCCATCATCGAGCAGAACGCCCAGGTATTCCGGGACATTCTGGGGGACGGCAATGTGCTGGAACATCACGCCAACGTGACCTTCGACCTCTCTGACGGTGCGCCGCCGGGGGAGGTGCGCCGGGCCTTGGCCACGGAGAACTGGGACATGCCAGTGGTGGTGACCACGGCGGTGCAGCTGTTTGAATCCATCTATGCCAGCCGTTCCTCCAAGTGCCGGAAGCTCCATAATCTGGCCAACAGCGTTATTATTTTCGACGAGGCCCAGATGCTGCCCTTGGCTCATCTGAAGCCCTGCGTGGCTGCCATGGCCTCGCTGGCGGAGCAGTTTCATTCCACGGTGGTACTGTGTACCGCAACCATGCCCTCCCTGGATGATCTGTTGCGTGCCTATGCCCCCAGCTGCCCGGTGGCAGAGCTGTGCCCCCAGACAGCAGCGCTGTATGACAAGTTCCGCCGGGTACGCTTTCATCAAGCGGGAACACTGACAGACGAGACCCTGTCAGAGGAACTCAGCGGGCGGAAACAGGTGCTATGCATTGTCAACAGCCGTAAGGCAGCCCAAGCGGTTTTCGCCCGGCTGCCCAAGGAGGGCAGCTTTCACCTCTCCACGCTGATGATCCCGGCCCAGCGTCAGGCCATGCTGGACGAGATCCGGCGGAGGCTGGCGGGTGGTATGCTGTGCCGCGTGGTATCGACCTCGCTCATCGAAGCGGGCGTAGACGTAGATTTCCCGGCAGTGTACCGGGAGCTGGCGGGGCTGGATTCCGTACTGCAGGCGGCGGGCCGCTGCAACCGGGAGGGGAAACGTCCGGCAGATGAAAGCATCGTGACCGTTTTTGAGCGGACGGAGCTGCCGCCAGTGCTATTTCGCACGGCGATCGGTGCATCGCGTGAAGCGCTGGCTGGAGACCGTGACCCCGGCGCGCTGGAGACGATGGCGCGTTATTTCAGCAGTCTGAGGGATCTGACCGGCAGCGCCATTGACAAGCAGGGCGTGGTGGATACCTTTGAACGGGGCATCGCCGGCTGCGGTCTGCCCTTCCGCACTGTGGCGGAAAATTTCCATCTCATCGACCAGAATACCCATACTGTTTACATTCCCTATGGTGAAGGAGAGAAATTGATCGGGCAGCTGCAAGCCGAAGGCGGTACCAAGGCGCTATACCGGAAGCTGGGGCGCTATGCGGTCTCCGTATATGACCAGCACTTTCAGACCCTGTATGCCGCCGGGGCCCTGTTGACAGCCCAGGAGGTTCCAGCTCTGGACCCGGACAGCGCCGTTCTGAGTGATATGACGCTATACAGCGAGATCATGGGCCTTTCCCTGGAACCAGAGACTGGAAAGGCGGAATTTATCTGAAAAACAAGAATACGATCGAAAGGAGTGATCCGATGGCGATACAAGTAGAGGTCTGGGGCGAGTACGCATGTTTCACCCGGCCTGAAATGAAAACCGAGAGAGTCAGCTATGATGTAATGACCCCATCAGCGGCCCGGGGGCTGCTCGAGAGTATCTACTGGCACCCTGGCCTGAAATGGGTGATTGATCGTATCCATGTGTGCGCGCCCATCCGCTTCACCAACATCCGCCGCAACGAGGTGAAGGACACCATCAGCGCCCACAGGGTAAAAACGGTGATGGAGCGGGGGAGCGGCGAGCTGTATCTGGCCGCGCCGGAGAGCATCCAGCAGCGGGCTGCCATGGTGCTGCGGGATGTGCATTATGTGATCGACGCGCACTTTGACATGACGGAAAAAGCAGCCACTGGCGACAATCCCGGCAAATTTCAGGACATCATCAAGCGACGGCTGGAACGTGGGCAGTGCTACAGCATGCCCTACCTCGGTACGAGGGAGTTTCCCGCGCACTTCCGGCATTGCACTAAGCTGCCGCCCTGCCCCGAGGAGTTGAAAGGCACGCGGGATCTGGGCTGGATGCTCTGGGACATGGATTACAGCGATCCAGCGGACATCACGCCCAGATTTTTCCGGGCCAGTCTGGTAGACGGCGTGATGACCGTCCCGCCCTTGAACAGCAGGGAGGTGAGGGGATGATCTTACAGGCATTAACCCGGTATTACGAGGATCTGCTGAGCCGGGGAGAGATCGACGCCCCCGGCTGGACCCCCGCGAAGATCAGCTATGCCCTTTGCCTGGACGGAGAGGGACAGCTGACACAGGTCATTCCCACTATGGAGGAAGTGACCAAGGGCAAGAAAACCGTTTTACAGCCCCAGGTGTTTCCCCTTCCAGCGGCGGTAAAGCGCGCTTCTAACATTGCATCCAACTTTCTTTGGGACAACTCCGCCTATCTTCTGGGGGTGGACCAGAAGGGGAAGCCGGATCGAAGCTTTAAATGCTTCAATGAAGCGGCTGCACTGCATCATAAAATCTTAGATGGAACAGAATCTGCATGTGCCCGGGCGATCCTGGCATTTTTCGATACCTGGCAGCCGGAGCACGCGGCGGAGTATCCTGTCCTGGCCGGACAGTTTGAGGAAGTGACCGCCGGAGCTAACCTGCTGTTCCGGGTGGACGGCTGCTATCCCCAGAAGGATGCCGCCATCCGGGAAGCATGGCAGAAATACCGGGAGAGCAGTGACCCGGACGCGGTGCGGATGCAGTGCCTGGTGACCGGACGGGAGGATGAGATCACGGCCACCCACCCGGCCATCAAGGGAGTCCGGGATGCCCAGTCCAGCGGCGCTGCGCTGGTGTCATTCAATGCCCTGGCCTTCTGCTCCTATGGCCGGGAGCAGAACTACAACGCCCCGGTGGGAAAATACGCTGCCTTTGCTTACACCGCCGCATTGAACCACCTGCTGGCGGACCGGAACAACGTGCAGCTCATCGGCGACACCACGGTGGTCTGCTGGGCAGAGGGGGCGGACCCGGCCTACCAGAGCTTTGCAATGACGGCCTGCTTCGGCGCGGAGACCGGTCTGTCGGACGATGACCTCCGGGCGGCCCTCAAGCGTTTGGCGGACGGCCTGCCCTGTGACGACCTGGGCATCGATCCGGAGCGCCCCTTCTACATTCTGGGTCTGGCCCCCAACGCGGCCCGACTATCTGTGCGCTTCTTCCTGCGCAACAGCTTCGGTGCTTTGATGAAGCATGTGAACGACCACTATGAGCGCATGGAGATCGTGCGGCCCGCCTACAAAAAATTCAGCTATCTTCCGTTGTGGGCGATGCTGCAGGAGACGGTGAACCTCAATTCCCGCGATAAATCGCCCTCCCCGGCGATGGCAGGGGCAGCGGCCCGCGCCGTGTTTTCTGGCGGACGCTATCCCGCCTCGCTGCTCGAGGCCGTGATGCTCCGTATCCGTGCAGAGCGGAACATCACTTGGGGGCGCGCCGCCATTATCAAAGCGTATTATCTGAAAAACCCACACAAAGACTGTCCGGAGGAGGTTTTGACCATGAGTCTGAACGAAGCGAGTACCAATCCGGCCTATACGCTTGGCCGCCTGTTTTCGATCTATGAGGCAGTACAGCAGGCCGCAAATCCCGGCATCAACGCAACCATCAAGGATAAGTATTTCAACTCCGCGGCGGCGATGCCGTCCAGTATCTTTCCGGTGCTGAACAACCTCTATCAAAAGCATCTGCGCAAGCTTGAGCAGGGCCAGCGTGTTTATTACGATAAGCAGGTCAGCGCGCTCAAGGGCGTTCTCGGCACGGAGTTTCCCGTGCGCATGACGCTGGCCCAGCAGGGCTCGTTCGACCTTGGCTACTATCATCAGACACAAAAACGCTACACGAAGAAGGGAGAAAATGAAAATGTCTGAACCCATCAAAAACCGTTATGAATTTGTGGTGCTGTTCGATGTAGAAAACGGCAATCCCAACGGCGATCCCGACGCGGGCAATATGC
>CAKUHV010000113.1 GCA_934659445.1 uncultured Oscillospiraceae bacterium
TCAGCCGGATCCGTTTCATTCTGACGATGGCCATCAGTCACTCACAACCTTTTCCACGATCATCGCCGCCGCCTGCTCCAGACGGGACTGGGCCTGCTGCTTCATTTCGCCGCAGGTCTGCTCCGCCTGATCCAGCCGTCGGCGGGTGATTTCGGCCGCCTGCTGCTCCGCCCGGGCCATCATCTCCCGGGCCTGAGCCTCTGCCTGCTGCCGGGCCTGCTCCAGCGTGCGCCTGGCCTCCCGCTGGGCGGTCTGTATCCGCTGGCGGCTGTCCGCCGCGGCCTTTTCCTTCATCCGGGCGGTCTCCCGCTCCAGCTGTGTGATCCGTTCAATGGCTTCCATTGCCATGGTGTTCACCGCCTTTCTTTGCGGGTGGCGCACTCCTGCTCTCAGCATGGGCCGCGGCCACCGCTCTCATCCGGGTATAACAAAATATTTATAAGCCATTATAGCGCCCTGATTTCGGAAATGCAAGCACATTTTCGCCTATCCGTCTTTATCGTTTTTTAACATCCGCCAAAAACTTATGCATTTCGGTCGTTTTGCCTGGCTGTCAAAGGAAATTTTTCCCGGCCAAAAGTGATTTTGAAATTTTTTGCTTTCGGAAATTCATATTTTCGTTAAAAAAGAAGCAGACGCGTGTTTTTCGCGTCTGTTTCCGGATTTTTTTCAAAAGCACAGGGCAGAACGGCCTGTGCCTCAGTCCTGCTTTCACTCAGCTCGGTCACCACGGCCACGCTGTTTTCCCCCAGCTGCGCAGCGTCCCCGTCGATCCACAGGCGGTCGGCATACCGCTCCAGCAGGGCGGGGGTCAGGCCGGTCAGGTCATCCCGTCCCGCGGCGGTCTGATCCAAACACCGGATGGCCAGCGCCGTGGTATAGGGCTCCAGCGCCTGCGCCGTCTCGGACAGGAATTTTTCCATCGTCTCTGTCCGCCGGTCAAGGTCTCGGGCGGGCCCGCCGTTTACAGACGCCCCGTCGTCCCCTCCCGGCCAGCCGCAGCTGTCCAGCAGAATCTCGTCAAAGCCCATGGCGGCCAGCTCGGCCGCCGCCCGGGCCAGATAGCTGCGCACGGCGTTGTTCTCCGGCGTGCTCCAAAGGGCCCCTGCGCCGTCCTTCCAGCGGTTCCCCCCGCTGTCCCGCAGAGCGCAGCCGGAGTCTGCCCCCACCAGTCCGTCCTTGAAGCAGGACAGGCGGGCCACGGTGTACAGCTGCGTCTCCTTCAGGAACTGCGCCAGCGTCTCGTTCACGTTTTCCGTCTGACTGTTGGCCCGGACATTGCGGGCGATGGCCTCGCCGGACTTCCAGCCCAGGGCGCCGGAGTCCCCCTTCATGTCGATAACAAGGGCGTCCGCCCCGGCCTGTCGGGCCAGCTCCGCCGCCGTGCCGTCCAGCACCGCATCCACCGACACGGTGATCGCGCCCATGGGCAGCGTCTCAGGCGGCTCGCTCTGAGAGACGTCCCCGCCCTGGGGCTCCTCTGCCGAGGTGTGTCCCGGGTCGGGCTGGGACTGGGACACGTCCGGCGTATCCCGGTGAAAGAAGGGCAACTCCAGACTGACCCGCCCGTCCCGATACACGAGATAGCGCCGTCCGAACAGCAGCAGTCCCCCCGCCAGCAGCACCAGGACCAGCAGCACCGCGGCCACGATGCGCAGAATATCCGTTGCAGTCTTTCGCCCGCGGTAGGTATTAAAATCCGGTTTTTTCCACGCCATGGCTGTCCTCCTTCTCCGAGCGAGATCCGCCGGAGCGCTGCAATTTTGGAGCAATTATATCAGCTTGCCGCCCCCGGTGCAACCGAAGGGGCAAAAAGTTAATCAAAAATTTCATTTTTACCGGTGCAGATAGGCCGGCGGCCGGTATTGCAGGGCCTCGGCCAGATGTCCGGCCCCGATCGTCTCGCTGCCGTCCAGGTCGGCGATGGTGCGGGCCACCCTTAAAATGCGGTCGTAGCTGCGGGCGGTCAGGCCCATGCGCTCAAAGGCCCCCCGCATCAGCTTCTGCCCCGCCTGATCCAGAGCGCACCAGCGGTCCAGCTCCTTCCGCCCCAGATTGGCGTTGCAGGTCAGCCCGTCGCCGTATCGCTCCCGCTGCACCGCCCGGGCCTTGTCCACCCGGGCCTTTACGGCGGAGGAGGGCTCCGCAGCGCTGCGGTCGGCCAGCTCCTCAAACTCCAGCGCCTCCACCTGCACGAACAGGTCGATGCGGTCCAGCAGCGGGCCGGACAGGCGGGAGAGGTACTTTTTCACCTCTGCCTCGGTGCATTTGCACCGGCCGGAGGGGTGGCCATACCAGCCGCACTTGCAGGGGTTCATGGCGCACACCAGCATAAAGCGGCTGGGGTAGGTCACCGTGCCCGCTGCCCGGGAGATCTGCACCTGACCGTCCTCCAGAGGCTGGCGCAGCACCTCCAATACTTCCTTGGGGAACTCGGGCAGCTCGTCCAGAAACAGCACCCCCTGATGGGCCAGAGAGATCTCCCCAGGCCGGGGGTTGGAGCCGCCCCCCGCCATGCCCATGGGGGATACGGTGTGGTGGGGGGAGCGGAAGGGCCGCACGTCGATGAGAGGGTGCTCCCGGCTGGTCAGCCCCATAACGGAGTGGATCTCCGTGGCCTCCAGCGCCTCCTGCCGGGTCATATCCGGCAGGATGGAGGGCAGGCGCTTGGCCAGCATGGACTTGCCGGAACCGGGAGGGCCGGACATGAGCACATGGTGCCCGCCCCCGGCCGCCGCGATCTCCAGAGCCCGCTTCACCGGCTCCTGCCCCTTCACGTCAGCAAAGTCCAGACAGCGCAGGGTCTCGTCCCCCGGCTGCCACAGGGGGGCGGGCTCGATGGGCGTCTCGCCGGACAGATGGGCGCACAGCTGGCGCACGTCCTCTACGGGATAGACCGCGGGGCCCTCGGCCAGGGTGGCCTCCGCCGCGCTGTCGGCGGGGACATACAGAGCTTTGATGCCCGCCCGCTTTGCCGCCAGAGCCATAGGCAGCATTCCGGCGCAGGGGCGCACCCTTCCGGACAGGGACAGCTCCCCCACAAAGGCGCTGTCCCGGTCGGGCAGGCGCAACTGCCCCCCGGCGCACAGGATGCCCACCAGCATGGGCAGGTCATACAGGGTGCCCGCCTTTTTCAGGTGGGCGGGGGCCAGGTTTACCGTGATCCGGCTGACGGGGAAGGTGAAGCCGCAGTTTTTGATGGCGGCGCGCACCCGCTCCCGGGCCTCGTTCACCGCCGCGTCCGGCAGCCCCACCACCGTAAAGGCGGGCAGCCCTCCGGACAGGTCGCACTCCGCCGAGACCTCGTATCCCGTCACCCCGTGCAGACCCAGAGATCGCACATTACATACCACCGTATTCCCCCCAATTCCTCTTTTTTCCTATTGTACCCTCTTTTCCCCCGGGATGCAACGGTCAGGGGGAAGAAAAGACAGGGCTTTTCCCCGGCGGGGGCCTATGGCATGGACGGTCGCCTATTGGCATAGACATAGCTATTTTGTTATGATGTCATAAGCAATCAGACCATGGCATCCCTCACTTTTTTGGGCTAAAATGTTTGGTGGGTCATTTTGTCGTCGCCGACAAAGACAGACGCGCTTCTGCCCGGCGATGGCAGTTAGGGAAGTGTGACGGGCCTGGGAACCCGTCCAAGAAAAAAGGAAGAAAGCAGGTATCTAAGTCTATGGCAAGAAAGTTCAAAACCATGGACGGCAACAATGCAGCGGCATATGTCAGCTACGCCTTTACCGAGGTAGCCGGCATCTACCCCATCACGCCGTCCAGCCCCATGGCCGACTATGTGGACCAGTGGGCAGCTCAGGGCCAGAAGAACATCTTCGGCACCACCGTAAAGGTCATTGAAATGCAGTCTGAGGCCGGCGCGGCCGGCACGGTGCACGGCTCTCTGGCCGCCGGCGCCCTGACCACCACCTACACCGCCTCTCAGGGTCTGCTGCTGATGATCCCCAATATGTACAAGATCGCCGGCGAGCTGCTGCCCGCCGTGTTCCACGTCTCCGCCCGTACTGTGGCGGCCCAGTCTCTGAACATCTTCGGCGACCACTCCGACGTGATGGCCTGCCGTCAGACGGGCTTTGCCATGCTGGCCGAGGGCAACGTGCAGGAGGTCATGGATCTGGCCCCTGTGGCCCATCTGTCCGCCATCAAGGGCCGCGTCCCCTTCGTCAACTTCTTCGACGGCTTCCGCACCTCTCATGAGATCCAGAAGGTCGCCATCTGGGACTACAAGGATCTGGCCGACATGATCGACATGGACGCGGTAGAGGCCTTCCGCAAGCGCGCCCTGAACCCCGAGCGGCCCACCATGCGCGGCTCTCACCAGAACGGCGACATCTTCTTCCAGAACCGCGAGGCCAGCAACTCCTACTACGAGGCCCTGCCCGAGATCGTCGAGGGCTACATGGATCAGGTCAACGCCAAGCTGGGCACCGACTACAAGCTGTTCAACTACTACGGCGCGCCCGATGCCGACCGGGTCATCATCGCCATGGGCTCCATCTGCGACGTGACCGAGGAGGTCATCGACTACCTGAACGCCCACGGCGAGAAGGTGGGTCTGGTGAAGGTCCGCCTGTACCGCCCCTTCCGCGCGGACAAGCTGATCGAGGCTATCCCCGCCACCGCCAAGAAGATCGCCGTTCTGGACCGCACCAAGGAGCCCGGCGCTCTGGGCGACCCCCTGTATCTGGACGTGATCACCGCCCTGTCCCGCGCCGGCATCACCGACAAGGTGGTCGTGGGCGGCCGCTACGGTCTGGGCAGCAAGGACACTCCTCCCCGCAGCGTGTTCGCCGTGTACGAGAACCTGGCCCAGGATGCCCCCAAGAACAACTTCACTATGGGCATCGTGGACGACGTGACTCACGCCTCTCTGCCTGAGCACAAGGCTCCCAACACCGCCGCTGCCGGCACCATCGAGTGCAAGTTCTGGGGTCTGGGCGGCGACGGCACCGTGGGCGCCAACAAGAACTCCATCAAGATCA
>CAKUHV010000114.1 GCA_934659445.1 uncultured Oscillospiraceae bacterium
CTTGCGCTTCTCCTCGCTGATGCCCCAGTACTTCATCAGGCCGGAGCCCTGCATCAGACGGACGGGCAGGAAGGGCAGGCCCAGAGAGGAGGCGTGCAGCATCAGCATCAGCACGTCCTGGGAGTAGTCCTCGTAGGTCAGCTGGCCCTTCTCGATGGCGGCGCGGAAGCGGCGGGACACGTTGGTATAGCCGGAGTTGGCGGTGTAGCAGTTGATATAGGCAGCCACACGGCCCTCGCCAATGAGCATATCGACCTCGCCGCCGCCGGGGCCGGCGTAGACAATGAAGTCCTTCTGCCCCTGACGCAGGATCTCAGCCACGGTGGCGTAAGGCTTGCGATTGGTGGTAAAGCCGCCAATGGCCAGCACATCGCCGGATTCAACGAACTTTTCCACCGCGTCATGCAGGGAATACACTTTGTTCATGTAAAAAACCTCCATTACAAACTTTCTCGGGTTCGCTGGTTCTTGACGCAAATTTTCAAGGTTCCAAACTGCGCTATGAATCTATTGTGAGTTTACCACAAGATGTACAAACTTTCTTTGGCTTAATTGGCAAAAAGTTTGCATATCTTCTCCTCGCGTGTTATAATGCTCAAAACGGTGCTTTTCCACCCCTTTCCCATAGCTTTTTTCTAATATCTCCGTCCCCAGAGCGGAGCGGCAGGAGGGTCCCCTATGAACAACGTGGAATTCCACCTTCAGCTCAACCACAACGAGACCTGGAACATGAGCCGGCTGCACTTTCACAACTATGTGGAGCTGATGCTTCCTCTGGTCAGCCCGGGCAATATCTTCGTCAGCGACCAGATCTACCCCCTGCGCCGGGGCACCCTGTACCTTATCGGAGAGAACACCCTGCACCGCACCATCACCACCGGCTTTCACGCCCGGTATGTGCTGCACATCGGCCGGCGCGCTCTGGCGGAGCTGTCCACCCCGCAGACCGACTTTACCCGGCTGGCCCAAAGCTCCTTTCTCCGGGCCCCCCTGACCAACGAGCAGATGACCCATCTGGTAGAGCTGTTTCAGGCTTTGGAACGCAACAAGGACGACGGCTCCTTCGGCAGCGACATCCGGCAGATCACCGCCCTGCTGGAGCTGCTGCTGTGGGTCGCCCCGGCCCTGCACGCCTCCAGCGCGGGGGAGGCCATTCAGAACAAGGATTTTATGCGGGTGTCCCCCATTCTGGACTATATCCGCGCCCACCTGTCCGAGCCCCTTACCCTGGACCAGATCGCCGGGGAGTTCTTTATCAGCAAGCACTATCTGTGCCGCATCTTCAAATCGGCCACAGGCTTCTCCGTCATGGAGTACATCATCTACAGCCGGGTGCTCATGGCCCGCCAGCTGCTGCAGCAGGGCATCAGCGTCCAGCAGGCCGGAGAGATGTCCGGTTTTTCCGACAACTCCCACTTTATCCGCACCTTCGGCCACCTTACCGGCATTTCCCCCGGGCGGTACGCCAAGGAGTATCAGCGCAGCGATCAGGTATTGCTGAAGGATAATATCGTAAGCTGACCGCCCGGCAGTCTCCTCCGCTCCGCAGCGCAGACTCCCGCCCTCCCGTTTCCCCCGTTTGCGGGTCCTTCCCCCCGTTTCCCCAGCTTCTTCCATTCCAATTTTGTTAAGATACGGCATACCTGCATAAAAAGACCGCAGGCTCCGTCCCCCAGCGGGCACGGAGCTTGCGGTCTTATTCGCCGGCAGCATATATTCCGGAACGGCGCGGAATCACTTCACGTCAGCCAGCACGTCCAGATTCTTCATGAAATACTCCACGCCGGAGTACAGGGTGGTCAGCACGATCACCGCCACGCAGATGGTATTCAGCCCCCCGGGGATGGGCAGCAGCATCAGCACCACGCACACCATGGTAGAGGCGGTTTTCACCTTACCCGACCAGCCCGCAGCAATGACACGGCCCTTGTCCGCGGCGATCATCCGCAGGCCGGACACGGCGAACTCCCGCACGATGACCACCAGCACGGCCCAGGCGGGCATCTGCCCCGCCTCTACGAACCAGAGCATGGCCGCCACCACCAGGCACTTGTCCGCCAGAGGATCCATAAACTTGCCGAAATCGGTGATCTGGTTATAGTGCCGGGCGATATAGCCGTCCAGAGTGTCGGTGATGCTGGCCAGGGCAAAGATCACCAGCGCCGCGTAGTTGGCCCCGGGAAAGCCCAGATAGAGCACCAGCAGAAAGGCGGGGATCATCACCACCCGCAGCATGGTCAGTTTATTGGCGGTATTCACGGAAAAGCACCTCTTTCATTCCTCGATCTCGCCGGTCAGGTCGCCGTCCTGTGTCCCGGTGATGCGCACATTTACAAATTCCCCGGCGGGGATCAGTCCCGCGGCGGTAAAATACACATGGCCGTCTATATCCACAGAGTCGGCATAGGTCCGGCCCACAAAGCAGCCCTGTTCGCGGTCGAAGCCCTCGCACAGGACCTCCATCACCGTGCCCAGACGCTGCTCGTTACAGGCATCCATGATCCGGGACTGGAGATCCACCACCAGCTCCACCCGGCGGGCGGCAGTCTCGGGGTCCACCTGGCCGTCCATCCGCTGGGCCAGCGTGCCCTCCTCCGGAGAGAACTGGAACACCCCCGCCCGCTGGAGCTTCTGCTGCCGCAGGAAATCGCACAGCTCCTCAAACTCCGCCTCTCCCTCGCCGGGCAGGCCGCAGATCAGGGAGGTACGGATGACCAGATCGGGCATGGCGGCGCGCAGCTTGTCAAACAGCGCCTCGATCTCCCGGCGGCTGGTATGCCGCCGCATGGCCTTCAGAATGCCGTCGTTGGCGTGCTGGATGGGGATGTCCAGATAGTGCAGGATCTTGGGCTCATGGGCCATGACGTCGATGAGCTCGTCGGTAATGACCTCGGGGTACAGGTAGTGCAGACGGATCCAGTGGAAGTCCATCCTGCACAGCTCCCGCAGCAGGCCGGCCAGCGTGGTGCCGTCCTTCCGGTCAAGGCCGTAGCGGGTGATGTCCTGGGCGATAACGATCAGCTCCTTCACCCCGCTGTCCGCCAGCTTCCGGGCCTCCTTCAGCACCGCGTCCATGGCGCGGCTGCGGTAGCGGCCCCGCAGCTTGGGGATGATGCAGAAGGCGCAGCCGTTGCTGCAGCCCTCGGCGATCTTCAGATAGGCGGTGTAGGACGGCGTGGTCACCAGCCGCTCCCCGTCCTCATAGGTGGTGTTGATCCCGGCGAAGTGCTCCGCCTTCTGCCCGGCCATCAGTTCCTCCACGGCGGAGACCACCTCGGTGTAGCTTCCGGTGCCCAGCATACCGTCCACCTCGGGCAGCTCCTGCCGGATCTCATCGGCGTACCGCTGGGTCAGGCAGCCGGTGACCAGCAGCTTCTTCAGCTGGCCCCGCTCCTTCAGCCGGGCAAGCTCCAGAATGTTCTCGATGGCCTCGCTCTTGGCCGACTCGATAAAGCCGCAGGTGTTCAGAACGGCCACGTCGGCCCCCTCGGGGTCGCCGGTGACGGTGTGTCCCGCCCTGCGGCACAGGGCCATCATCTGCTCTGTGTTCACCAGATTTTTGGCGCAGCCCAGAGAGACAAAGGCGATCTTATAAGGCATTTCTATCGCTCCTGTTTATGTAGTTTCTGCGGGGTCAATACTCCTCCCCGGTCTCAGCCCCGTACCGCCGCAGGGCGTCGCTGATGTCCGGCCAGCGGTAGCCCCGGCGGGCCAGGGCGTCGGACACTTTCTTCAGTTCCTGCCGGTCCGGCGTTTTCCCCGCCAGCTTTTTGGCCACAAAGGCATCGATGGCCGCGGCGGGATCCTCTGCCTGCTCCAGCGCGTCTGCCCACAGTCCCCGGGGCACTCCCCGGCGGTACAGCTCATCCCGCAGCTTCCCCTCGCCAAAGCCTTTGGCGCTGTAGTGCCGCACGATCCGGGCGGCGTAGTCGGCGTCGTTGAGATAGCCCAGCTGCTCCATGCGGTCGCAGAGGGCGGCGGTCTCGTCCTCCTCCGCCCCCCATTCCGCCAGCTTCTTTTCCAGCTCCCGGCGGGACTGGGGCTTGCGGGAGAGCAGCTCCAGAGCCCTCTCCCGCCGCTGTTCCCGCCCCACGGCGGACAGCAGATCTTCGGCCTCCTCCTCGGTGAGCTCCCGCCCGGCGTACAGGGCGAAGTCGATGATCTGCCCCTCCCCCACACGCAGGATGGAGCCGTCCTCCAGAGTGACCAGCCACCGGCCCCGCACCCGCTGAGAGGGCTTCAGCTCCCGGATGACCACCGCTTACTCCCCGTCGTCCCCGAAGTCGTCGGCGGACACGTCCACCGCCCGCCCGGCGGCCCTGGCCGCCGTCTGAGACTGCTTGCTCATCAGCTTATAGGCGTTGGCCCGCACCTGCTCCTCCACCTGCTGGGCCAGCTCCGGGTTGTCCTTGAAGTACTGCTTCACTGCCTCCCGGCCCTGGGCCAGGCGCAGCTCGCCCATGGAGTACCAGGAGCCGGACTTCTGGATGATGTCCAGCTTGGCGGCCAGATCCACCAGCTCGCCCCACTTGGAGATACCCTCGCCGTACATGATGTCGAACTCCGCCTCACGGAAGGGGGGAGCCACCTTGTTCTTCACGATCTTGGCCCGGGTGCGGTTGCCCACGATCTCGGAGCCGTTCTTGATGGCCTCGATCCGGCGCACATCGATGCGCACGGAGGAGTAGAACTTCAGCGCCCGGCCGCCGGTGGTCACCTCGGGGTTGCCGTACATAACGCCCACCTTTTCCCGCAGCTGGTTGATGAAGATGACGATGCAGTTGGTCTTTGCGATGGAGCCGGCCAGCTTCCGCAGGGCCTGGCTCATCAGCCGGGCCAGCAGGCCCACATGGCTGTCGCCCATGTCGCCCTCGATCTC
>CAKUHV010000115.1 GCA_934659445.1 uncultured Oscillospiraceae bacterium
ATGAACTTGATGGCTTCCTCACGGGGCAGCTCGAAGCGCTCCAGCTTCAGCTTCTCCTTGCAGATCTTCCGCATCTCAGCCTCGATCTGCTCCAGATGCTCGGGGGTGAAGGCGAAGGGTGCGTCCATGTCGTAGTACCAGCCCTCATCGATGGAGGGGCCGATGGCCAGCTTCACCTCGGGCCACAGGCGCTTGACAGCCTGGGCCATCACGTGGGAGCAGGTGTGCCAATAGGTCTTGCGGTATTCGGGGTTTTCAAAGGTGTACTGATTGTTCTCTTCAGCCATGATAAAGTGCTCCTTTCTGTTTGTCGGGGCAAAGAAAAACTCCACCCCTGAAAATTCAGGGGTGAAGTCGACATAACTCCACGGTTCCACCCTGCTTGCCGGAAGCGTAACATTATGCTGTCCGGCCGCTCGTGTCTTTCGATAACGGGAAAGCCCCGGCCCAGTCATCCCGGGCGGCTCGGGAGTGGTACAGCCGTTCCGGACCGCAGGACGCTTTCAGCGTTTGCGTCCCTCTCTGTGCGGTGGAGCCGGTTTCTTCTCCGTCAATGCCGTTTTGACGGTGACAGTCTATCACCGAAGGCGGGAAATGTCAAGGGGAAACGCGCCGGCAAGTGTTCCCCGCCCCCTGCGGGGGCGGGGAACACAAAAAAGAATTGGGAGTTGTCTGTTCGCGGCAGATGTGGTATGATAAATAGCACGTTTGTAAGGAGGCATCGCTATGTATCCCCTCTTGTGTCTGTTCACCGGCGTACTCATCGCCGTTATGGTCACGGTCAACGGCCAGCTCAGTCTGGTCTACGGCGTATTCGCCGCCACGGTGATCATCCATATCGTGGGCACGATCGCGTCCTTTCTGGCCTGCCGGGTGTCACGGACTCCCATCCGGGCCAGGGAAAAGCTGCCCCTGTGGATGTATATGGGGGGCGCCATCGGGGTGTGCAACACCCTGTCCAACGCCCAGGCCTACGGCAAGATCAGCATGACCAGCATCGTGGCCCTGGGGCTGCTGGGGCAGACGCTGACCTCGCTGGTCATCGACAATTTCGGGCTGCTGGGAATGCCGAAGCACCCGGTGCGCAAGGGGTCGCTGGCAGGTCTTCTGCTGTCTCTGGCGGGGATCTTTGTGATGATGGACTCCTCGGTGGGCTCGGCCGTCTCTGCCGTGTTCGTGGCCTTCGGCGGCGGCATCACCATCGTCCTGTCCCGCACGGTGAACGCCCGACTGGCCCAGCACGTGGGGCCTCTGGCCGGCTCCTTCATCAACCACATCGTTGGCCTGCCCATCACCGTGGTCATCTGCATGGTGCTGGCCCCGGGGGCCCTGAGCGCTGTGATCCCCAACTTCTCCCCTGTGCCCTGGATCTATGTGGGGGGCATGATGGGGGTGTGCTCCGTGATGCTGTACAATGTCACCGTACCCCGTGTGCCCGCGTTCCAGCTGACCTTGCTGGGGTTTGTGGGGCAGGTATTCATGTCCATCGCTCTGGATCTGCTCATGGACAACAGCTACGCCCAAGTGACCTTCATCGGCGGCCTGCTGGTGGCCGCCGGCGTGGCCCTGAACATGGTGCTGGAATATATGATCGACAAAAAAACCGCAAACAGGGCATGAACGCTGATAAAAAACCTCCGTCCGCACATATGTCGGACGGAGGTTTTTACATCTGCATGGACTTTTGCGGGCCCCGGGAGCTGGGCGCCAAAGCAAGCGCCCCCGGCCATTGGCCGGGGGCGCTGAAAGACGCAGAAGGACTTACCGCAGGTTGAAGAACGCAGACTTACCGGGGTACTCCGCGATGTCACCCAGCTCCTCTTCGATGCGCAGCAGCTGGTTGTACTTGGCCACGCGGTCGGTGCGGCTGGGGGCGCCGGTCTTGATCTGGCCGGCGTTCAGGGCCACGGCGATGTCGGCGATGGTGGCATCCTCGGTCTCGCCGGAGCGGTGAGAGACGATGGCGGTGTAGCCGGCCCGGTTGGCCATCTGGATGGCGTCCAGGGTCTCGGTCAGAGTGCCGATCTGGTTGACCTTGATGAGGATGGCGTTGGCCACCTTCTTCTCGATACCGGTGGACAGGCGGGAGACATTGGTGACGAACAGGTCGTCGCCCACCAGCTGCACCCGGCTGCCGATGGCCTTTGTGAGCATGGCCCAGCCCTCCCAGTCTGTCTCGGCCATACCGTCCTCCAGGGAGATGATGGGATAGGTGTCGGCAAAGCGCTTCCACATATTCACCAGCTGCTGCTGGGTCAGCTTGCGGCCGGACTTGGGCTGGATATACAGCTTCTGCTCCTCGTCCCACCACTCGGAGGAGGCGGCGTCGATGGCGATCATGAAGTCCTCGCCGGGCTTATAGCCGGCCTCTTCAATGGCCTGGACGATGACCTTCAGGGCGTCCTCATCCTTTTTCAGGTTGGGGGCGTAGCCGCCCTCATCGCCCACGCCGGCGGCGGGGGTGCCGTTCTCCTTCAGGGTGTTCTTCAGGGTGTGGAACACCTCGGCGCACATACGCAGAGCCTCGCGGAAGGACTCGGCGCCCACGGGCATGATCATGAACTCCTGGATCTCCACGTTGTTGGTGGCGTGGGCGCCGCCGTTGAGGATATTCATCATGGGAACAGGCAGCTGCTTGGCGTTGACGCCGCCGATATAGTTGTACAGGGCCACGCCCAGATACTCGGCAGCGGCCTTGGCGCAGGCCAGAGAGGCGCCCAGAATGGCGTTGGCGCCCAGACGCTCCTTGTTGGGGGTGCCGTCCAGATCGATCAGCAGCTGATCGATGGCCACCTGATCCAGCACGTTGGTGCCGATCAGGGCCTCGGCGATCTCGGTATTCACGTTCTCCACGGCCTTCAGAACACCCTTGCCCTGATAGCGGCTCTTGTCGCCGTCCCGCAGCTCGCAGGCCTCGTAAATGCCGGTGGAGGCGCCGGAGGGCACGGCGGCACGGCCCATGGTGCCGTCCTCCAGATAGACCTCTACCTCAACGGTGGGGTTGCCGCGGCTGTCCAGAATTTCGCGGCCGACAACGTCAACGATCTCTACCATCTGCTTCATGGGAATCAATCTCCTTTCAAATATGGCGGCAGCTGTGCCGCTCGGGTGTATTCCATTGGGATCACTTCAGGATCAAGGTCTGGCCGTCCATCTCAGCCGGCTTTTCCAGGCATCCCAAACGGGCAGGCCCGTTTGGGAACCCTTTTTATTAAAATCCTCGGGGCAAGTGAATTGCCCCTGCGGAAATCCTGCGCTGCGCTCCGGATTTACGGCGCCGGCCCGCCCCTCGGCGGGCTGGGCCTGGATGGGACAGATACAGACCGGGGAACTGTTACTTCAGGATCAAAGTCTGCCCGTCCATCTCCGCAGGCTTTTCCAGACCCATGAGGTCCAGCATGGTGGGGGCGATGTCGCACAGGCGGCCGTCCCGCAGGCGCACGTTGGCCCCCACGATATAGAAGGGCACCGGGTTGGTGGTATGGGCGGTGTGGGGGGTGCCGTCCTCGGCGATCATCTTCTCGGCGTTGCCGTGGTCGGCGGTGATGAGGGACACGCCGCCCATCTTGGACGTGGCCTCTACCACCTTGCCCACGCACTCGTCCACTGCGGCCACCGCCTTGCAGGCGGCCTCATACACGCCGGTGTGGCCCACCATGTCACAGTTGGCAAAGTTCAGGATGATCACGTCGTAGGCCCCGCTGAGGATGCGGCTGACCGCCTCCTCCGTCACCTCATAGGCGGACATCTCCGGCTGCAGGTCATAGGTGGCCACCTTGGGGGAGGGGATCAGGCACCGGTCCTCCCCGGGGAAGGTCTGCTCCACGCCGCCGTTGAAGAAGAAGGTGACATGGGCGTATTTCTCGGTCTCGGCGATGCGCAGCTGGGTCAGACCCATCTTGGAGATATACTCCCCAAAGATGTTGACCAGCTTCTGCCGGGGATAGGCCACGGAGACGTTGGGCATGGTGGCGTCATACTCCGTAGTGGTGATAAAGGTGACGGGGGTAAAGCCGTTGGGCCGGGGCACATCGGTAAAGTCCTCGTCCACAAAGCAGCGGGTCAGCTCCCGGGCACGGTCGGGGCGGAAGTTGAAGAAGATGATGGAGTCGTTGTCCTTCACCCGGGCATCCCTGGTGCACACGAAGGGCACCACGAACTCGTCGGTCACCCCGGCGTCGTAAGACCGCTGCACGCCGTCGGCGGCGTCGGCCACCAGCTCGCCCTCTCCCAGGGCGATGGCGTTATACGCCTTCTGCACCCGGTCCCAGCGCTTGTCCCGGTCCATGGCATAGAAGCGGCCCATGACCGTGGCGATCTGACCCACGCCCAGCTGCTGCAGCTTGGCCTGCAGCTGCTCCACGTAGTGCTTGCCGGAGGAGGGGGGCACGTCCCGCCCGTCCAGGAAGCAGTGGACATAGACCTTTGTCAGGCCCTGATCCTTGGCCATCTGCAGCAGGGCAAACAGGTGGTTGATGTGGCTGTGGACACCGCCGTCGGACAGCAGACCCATAAGATGCAGGGCGCTGCCCCACTCCCGGCAGTTGTCCATGGCCTCCATGAAAGCGGGGTTCTGGAAGAAGTCCCCGGTCTGGATGTCCCGGGTGATACGGGGCAGGTCCTGGAACACCACACGGCCTGCGCCGATGTTGGTGTGTCCCACCTCGCTGTTGCCCATCTGCCCCTCGGGCAGACCCACGTCCAGACCGGAGGCCTGCAAGCGGCAGCCGGGGCA
>CAKUHV010000116.1 GCA_934659445.1 uncultured Oscillospiraceae bacterium
ATCTCCCGCTTCTCCGCCAACAAGTCCAAGAGCAAGCAGGCCACCGCCCGGCGCAAGCTGCTGGACAAGCTGACCGTACAGGAGATGCCCGCCTCCTCCCGCCGCTACCCCTGGGTGGGCTTCACCCCCGACCGCGAGGTGGGCAAGGACATCCTGTTCGTCACTGACGTGAGCAAGACCATCGACGGGGTGAAGGTGCTGGACAAGGTGAGCTTCATCGTGGGCCACGACGAGAAGATCGCCTTCGTGGGCGACAACGAGAACGCCCACACCGCCCTGTTCAAGATCCTGGCCGGAGAAATGGAGCCCGACGAGGGCACGGTGAAGTGGGGCCAGACAGCCACCTTCTCCTACTTCCCCAAGGACAACACCCCCTACTTCCAGGACAACGACGACAATCTGGTGCAGTGGCTGCGGCAGTACTCCCCCGACCCCCAGGAGCAGTATCTCCGGGGCTTCCTGGGCCGGATGCTCTTTTCCGGGGACGAGGTGTATAAGCCCGTGAAGGTGCTGTCCGGCGGCGAGAAGGTGCGGTGCATGCTGTCCCGGATGATGCTGTCCGGGGCCAACGTGCTCATGCTGGATCAGCCCACCAACCATCTGGATCTGGAGTCCATCGCCGCCCTGAACAAGGGGCTGGAGGCCGTGAAGTGCAACGTGCTGGTGGCCTCTCACGACCACCAGCTGATCCAGACGGTGTGCAACCGGGTGTTCGACTTCACCGCCGATGGCAAGCTTATCGACCGGAAGATGACCTACGACGAGTATCTGGACAGCCAGAAAGCAGAATAAATTCAAAGCAGCCCCCGTTCCTCACGGAACGGGGGCTGCTTTTCGGTCCGGCTTACTTGCAGAAGTCCTTTGCCACCTCCGCGATGTGCTCCGCGCACAGGCCGAACTGCTTCAGCAGAGCGGCGGCGGGGCCGGAGTGGCCGAACTCGTCGTTGACGCCGATGCGGCGCACGGGGGTGGGCAGCTGCTCGCTGAGCAGGGCGCACACCGCCTCGCCCAGACCGCCGATGACGGAGTGCTCCTCGCAGGTGATGACCCTGCCGCACTCCCGGGCGGCCTTCAGCACCAGCTGGTCGTCCAGGGGCTTGATGGTTGCCATATTGATGACCCGGGCGGAGATGCCGTCGGCCTTCAGGGCCCTGGCGGCCTCCAGGGCCTCGTTCACCATCAGGCCGTTGGCGATCATGGCCACGTCGCCGCCGTCACACAGCACCTCGCCCTTGCCGATCTCAAAGCGGTAATTTGTCTCGTCGTGGATGACGGGCACGGCGGAGCGGCCAAAGCGCATATACACGGGGCCCACGTGCTCATAGGCGGCCCGCACCATGGCCCGGGCCTCCACGTCGTCGGCGGGGGACATGACCACCATGCCGGGGATGGAGCGCATCAGGGCGAAGTCCTCGCAGCACTGGTGGGAGGCGCCGTCCTCCCCCACGGAGATGCCCCCGTGGGTGGCGCCGATCTTCACGTTCAGGTGGGGGTAGCCGATGGAGTTGCGGATCTGCTCGAAGGCCCGCCCGGCGGCGAACATGGCAAAGCTGGAGGCGAAGGGCACCAGCCCCATGGTGGAGGCGCCGGCGGCGGCGGCCACCATGTCGCACTCGGCGATGCCGCAGTCGAAGTGCCGCTGGGGGAATGCCTTCTGGAAGATGGAGGTCTTGGTGGCCCCGGCCAGGTCGGCGTCGAACACGATCAGATCCGGGTGCTCCGCGCCCAGCTCCTTCAGGGCGTTGCCGTAGCTCTCCCGGGTGGCGATCTTTTTCACGTCTGCCATGTTACATCCCCTCCACTTCTGCCAGCTGAGCGGAAAGCTCCTTCATGGCGATCTCATACTCCTCGTCGTTGGGGGCCTTGCCGTGCCAGCCGGCGTTGTTCTCCATATAGCTGACCCCCTTGCCCTTCACGGTCTTCATGACGATGGCGAAGGGCACGCCCTTGGTGCCCCGGGCCAGAGTGAAGGCGGCCTCGATCTGGTCGAAGTCGTGGCCGTCGATCTCCGCCACGGCGAAGCCGAAGGCGCGCAGCTTGTCGGCGATGGGATAGGGGTTCATGACCTTGGCCACGTCGCCGTCGATCTGCAGGCCGTTGTTGTCGATGATGGCGCAGAAGTTGTCCAGCTTATAGTGGTGGGCGAACATCATGGCCTCCCACACCTGGCCCTCCTGGATCTCGCCGTCCCCCAGCAGGGTATAGACCCGGCAGCTGCGGCCCTGATACTTGGCGGCCAGGGCCATGCCAGCGGCGGCGGAGATCCCCTGCCCCAGAGAGCCGGTGGACATATCCACGCCGGGCACGGTGTTCATGTTGGGGTGGCCCTGAAGGCGGCTGCCGATCTGGCGCAGGGTCAGCAGCTCCTCCTCCGGGAAGAAGCCCCGCAGGGCCAGAGCGGCGTACAGGCCGGGGGCGGTGTGGCCCTTGGACAGGACAAAGCGGTCCCGGTCCTCCCACTTGGGATCGGCGGGGTCGATATTCAGTTCTTTGAAGTACAAGTAGGTAAAGAGATCTGCGGCGGACAGGCTTCCGCCGGGGTGGCCGGCCTTGGCCGCGTGTACGCCCTTGATGGCGCCCATGCGCACCTTACAGGCGGCGGCCATCAGCTGCTTTTTCTCGTTGGCTGTCATGGCGTTCTCCTTTATATTCCCGATTTGCGCCCGGGGGCGCAGCGTTCCACCTGCATTATAGCCCTTTGCGGCGAAAAACGCAAGGAGAGAACACGCCGCCGGGGATCATTGTTGCCAGGCAGCCAAAGCGGTCAAAAGTTAGGTTTTACTAACTTTTTGCGAAAAAAGTTCACATTTTTGCTCTTGACGGCGGATTTTGAATGAATTAAGCTAATGGTTCAGCCGGGGGCAGGCCCCCGTTCTGCGCGGCTTTAACTTTGAACAGGGAGCGATACTTATGATCGAGACAACGGCAGAAGTCAAGGGTATGATGTGCGGCATGTGCGAGGCCCATGTGTGCGACGCCATCCGCGGGAAGTTCAATGTGAAAAAGGTGACTGCCTCCCACTCTAAGGGTCAGGCGGTGATCCTGTCCGAGCAGGTGCTGGACGAGGCGGCTCTGCGCGCCGCCATCGACGCCACCGGGTATGAGGCCGGCAGCATCACATCCCGCCCCCAGGAGAAAAAGGGACTGTTCGGGTTCCTGAAAAAATAATGTTTGGGAGGAAAAATCTATGATCAGCAAGAAAATCGCAGCGTTTGCGGGCGGCGTTCTGTTCGGCACCGCCGGCCTGAAGGTCCTGTCCAGCAAGGACGCCAAAAAGGTCTATACCCACACCGCTGCCGCCGCCCTGCGGGCCAAGGAGTGCGTGATGACCACCGTCACCGCCATCCGCGAGAACGCCGGCGACATCCTGGCCGACGCCAAGCAGATCAACGAGGAGCGCCAGGCCGCCGAGGACGCGGTGATCGAGGACGCCGCCGGCACCGACGGGGAGAAGGACGCCGAGTAAGCATGAAATGTACCATCCTGCATGAGTCCGCCGGCCATCTGCGCATCCACGCTCAGCAGCGCCGCATGACTCTGGCCCAGGCGGACATTTTAGAGGCCCATCTGAAGCGGCTGCCCGGCGTGACCGGCGCGGCGGTGTATGACCGCACCTGCGACGCGGTCATCTGCTACCGGGGCGCCAGGGAGGATGTGCTGTCCGCCCTGGCCCGTTTTTCCTACACGGGGGCGGCGGAGCTGGCTCCGGAGCACAGCAGCCGCGCCCTGAACCGGGAGTATGAGGATAAGCTGGTGGGGGCGGTATGCCGCCGGGCGGTAAACACGCTGTTCTTCCCCATGCCCCTGCGCACGGTCATCACGGCGGTGCGCTCCATCCACTATATCAAAGAGGGCCTGGGCTGCCTGCTGCGGGGCAAGATCCAGGTGCCCGTGCTGGATGCCGCCGCCGTTACCGTATCCATGCTGCGGGGCGATTTCGAGACTGCCGGCTCCATCATGTTCCTGCTGGGCGTGGGCGACACTCTGAACGAGTGGACCCACAAGAAGTCCGTGGCCGATCTGGCCGGGACCATGGCCCTGAATGTGGACAAGGTCTGGCTGGAGACGGAGCAGGGCAGCGTCCTCGTCCCCGTGGGGGACGTGAAGGCCGGCGACCGCATCACCGTGCGCACCGGGGGGATGATCCCCCTGGACGGGAAGGTGATCTCCGGCGAGGCCATGGTGGATCAGGCCAGCATCACCGGCGAGCCTCTGGCCGTGCGCAAGAACGCAGGGGGCTATGTCTACGCCGGCACCGTGGTGGAGGAGGGCTCCTGCACCATCCTGGTGGACAAGGCCGCCGGCGGCGGCCGGTACGACCGCATCGTAAAGATGATCGAGGAGTCGGAGAAGCTCAAGTCCAAGACCGAGGACCAGGCCTCCCACCTGGCGGACAGTCTGGTGCCCTACAGCCTGGGGGCCACCGTTCTGATCTGGCTGATCACCCGCAGCGCCGCCCGGGCGCTGGCGGTGCTGATGGTGGACTTCTCCTGC
>CAKUHV010000117.1 GCA_934659445.1 uncultured Oscillospiraceae bacterium
GCAGCTCGTGGGAGAGCATGTGGCTCTTTTCCGTGCGCTGTTTGAGGGGCCCGATGAGAAATGATTTGAGAGAAGAGATATGGAGCTAACCTCCAGCGAAGGAGGCAGATACAAGTTCGCCTGCTACCGGCATTCGTAGTTTTCTCTTTTCGGCCTAAAGAAAAACACACAGGGGGCATCATATGTCTTCGTTTATGCTCTTTTCAATTTGCGCAATTTATTGTACCTTATCGTTCGATCCCGCTTATCTCCACCAAAACAATATGATCCGAACCTTTTGCCGATTGGCGATGGGTTTGGATTTATTGTTTCCATGGGACAAAACGCTTCTTGACGTGCACGCGCCCGGGTGGTACCATCACCACACAGAAGCAAAGACAGAAGGGAAGCGACAGCATGGCTGTGATCCAATTGACGCCCCGGGTGTGGTACACCCCGCCTGTGGAGGCGGGAGACAGGCCCACCCTTGGACTGGCGGCGGGGCGGGATGCCGCCCTGCTGATCGACGGGGGCAACAGCCCCGCCCATGTGAAGCAGCTGCTGACGGCGGCGGAGCGACTGCCTATCCCGCCCCTGAAGGCCCTGTGCCTGACCCACTGGCACTGGGACCACACCTTTGGCGCGGCCAGCACCGGCCTGCCGGTGACGGCGTGCCGGGCAACGGCGGAGAAGCTGGAGTGGATGCGGGGTCTGTCCTGGACGGACGTGGCCATTGCCCGGCGGGTGGCGGAGGGGACGGAGATGGAGTTCTGCCGGGAGAACATCCTCATCGAGTGGCCGGACAATGACCGGCAGATCCGGATCCCGACGGTGTCCCGCCTGTTTGACCGGGAGGCGGTCGTGGATCTGGGCGGCCTGACCGCCCGGATCTTCCGGGTGGACAGCGACCACACCCCCGACTGCTGTGTGGTGCAGCTGGCGGAGGAGGGGGTGGTGTTCCTGGGGGACTGCCTGTACCTGAACATGGATCACCAGCCCTGGTTCCGCACGGCAGAGCGCACCCGGCGTCTGATGGAGACCCTGCTGGCGCTGAACGCCCGCTGGTATGTCCCCGCCCACCACGGCGTATACTCCGGGGAGGAGTTTGCCGCCTTTGCCCGGCAGATGCTCCTGCTGGCCCAGGCGGCGGAGGGGGCAGAGACCGCGGCGCAGGCGGAGGGATGCCTGCGTGTGCTCACAGGACGCGCCCCCACAGAGGAGGAGCGGACAGGACTGGCGGAATTCCTTGCTGCCCGGGCCCACGGGAAAGAGAAGTGAGAAGAAGCTGCGCCCCCGCCCCCTTCTGGGGCGGGGGCGCGGCGCCGTTTTGAAGGAGAAATGGTGTTTCTGACGAAAGGGCGGGGAAGCCCGCCGGCATATTTTGCAGGAAACGGCTATTGAATTTATGACATAAAAGCGTTAAAGTTATACAAAATCCAACAGCCTCAATTTGCGTTCCGGAAAAAAGAAGCTCCGCGGCCCCGTCCTGGCGGGAAGGGGCGAACGCGAAAAAGGAGCGGGAAAAAGAAAGCGGCCCCACCGCCCAAGGAGGACTATACCATGCAGGAGTTGAGCAGAAAAAACCAGTATTTTACCGACTCGGTCATCCGCCGTATGACCCGGGTGAGTCTGGACTGCGGAGCCATCAATCTGGCCCAGGGCTTTCCCGACTTTGACCCGCCCAAGGCCATGACCGACCGTCTGGCCGAGGTGAGCAAAACCGGTCCCCACCAGTACCCCATCACCATGGGTGCCCCCAACTTCCGTCAGGCCCTGGCCCGCAAGTGTGAGCGCTTCATGGGCCGCCGCCCCGATCCGGAGACGGAGATGGTGGTGACCATCGGCTCCACCGAGGCCATGGTGGACACTCTCTTTGCGCTGACCAACCCCGGGGACAAGATCGTCATGTTCTCCCCCTATTTTGAAAACTACAAGGCCCAGACCATTATGGCCGGCTGCCAGCCCGTGTTCGTCCCTCTGACGCCCCCGGCCTTCAACTTCGACCCCGAGGTGCTGGAGGATGCCTTCCGCCAGCGTCCCAAGGCCATTCTGATCTGCAACCCCTCCAACCCCAGCGGCAAGGTGTTCACCCTGGAGGAGCTGAAGCTCATCGCCGATCTGTGCGTGAAGTACGACGTGTACGCCATTATGGACGAGGTGTACGAGCACATCGTCTACGAGGGCCACAAGCACACCTATATGAGCACCCTGCCCGGTATGTGGGAGCGCACCGTCAGCTGCTCCAGCCTGTCCAAGACCTACTCCGTCACCGGCTGGCGCCTGGGCTATGCCATCGCCTGCCCGGAGATCATGGACCGCATCAAGCAGTATCACGACTTCAACACCGTGGGCTGCCCCTCCCCCCTGATGGAGGCCGCCGTGGTGGGCCTGGACATGCCCGACAGCTACTACAAGGAGTTCGGCGACCACTACGCCCACATGAAGGCCCTGTTCACCGGCGGCATGAAGGAGCTGGGCATTCCCTTCACCGATCCCCAGGGCACCTATTTCGTGCTGGCGGACATCTCTCCCTATATGAAGAAGGGACAGTCCGACGTGGACTTCTGCGTGGAGATGGCCCGGAAGGTGGGGGTGGCCGGCGTGCCCGGCAGCTCCTTCTTCGACGAGGACGTGAACCACATCATCCGTCTGCACTTTGCCAAGAAGGACGAGACCCTGAACGCCGCCCTGGAGCGGCTGAGCAGCCTGAAAAAGCTGATGGGCTGATCATAGTAATAGTAACAGAAGAGCAAAACCTCCGGCTTGGCCGGAGATTTTGCTTTTGTCGGCGTCCCGAACTTTTGGCCGCGCAAGCCGGAGCTGCGAAAGTCTGACGGCCCGCAGAGCACGATCCCGGGGATCAGAGCCTGTCATCTGGATGCACCCGTGGATTATCCGGCAGCGTTTTGGTCAGGACCAGCGTATAGGCGACCGTAATGGCGATCAGAACAGCGGTGTGGCACAGCTGCATTTTTGCGGTAAGGTCGGCGGCGTTTGAGAAGGTACCGAGCGTGTTGATGGCAGCGTGGACGAGGATGCAGGGCAGCAGACTGCCGCCGCGATCAAAGATCGTCACCAGCAGGAAGCCGATCGTGACCGCAAAGACGATCTGGCACAGGTTATTGACGAGATCCATGCCGCTGCCGTTGAACAGGTTGATGATATGCCCGATGCCGAAGGTCACGCTGGAGATGATGATCGCAGATCGGATATTATCCTCTGCAATGGCTGAAAACAGGAGCCCCCGGAAGATCACCTCCTCCAGAAACCCGACGCAGAGCATACACACGATCCGGCAGACCGTTTCCGCCGGCGTATAGTTGACCGCGGCACCGTTCCACAGGTTCCCCGACGCCAGGATCACAAGGGGCACATAGTAGAGAAACCGCCGGGCGGGGACGGATGGGCCGCAAAGCCCGTACCGCTTTTGCAGACCGTTCCTCCGGATAAAGGTGAAAAGCACGGCTGACTGCACAGTGCAGAAGGCGGCGCTTGCGGCGTATTCGATCCCAATGGCTCTGTTCAGCGGATTTGCCAGCGATTGCAGAGCGCAGTAGACCGCGATGCACACGAGCGCAAAGGTCAGCTGATTTTTCTCATATAGCTTTTTCATTTCAGCTCCTCCTTTTCCTTCATTTCCCGAAACGCTTCCTTCATGCCGCTTTTGACCGCCCATTTTACGGTGAACTCTCCCGCGCCGCCAATACCGCGCCCCGGTACACCTGCTCAAGGTGGGATTTTATGAGCTCCTCGTCATATTGCAGGGAATTATTGGCGATGATGCTGGCGTACCCGTGGACAAACAGGAAAACCGTCAGAAAAACCCTTTTCGTCTGTTCTGTGCCGACGCCCAAAGCCCTCTGCATGGCCGAGAGGGGACCTGCGAACCGGCAAAGCCCCGGCATGGGATAAAAAGACCTCCGGCTGGGCCGGAGGTCTTGCGTTTATTGGGTGGTTTCCGATGCCGGAGGGGCGGTGAGGATGGCGGTAGGGCCATCCGCAGATCCGATGACACCCAGATCTTCGTCAGAGGTGGGGTCAAGGATGGCGTCGGGGGAGTGGTCAGAAGGGCCTTCCGCCGCCCGGGCGGTGATGGTCAGGCTGTAGCCGTCCAAAATGGCGGAGCCGTCGGCGGGGGCGGCGTCGATGGACACGGTGTCGCCCACGTTCAGAGTGACCACATCCCGGGCCTGAGCGGCGGAGACGGCGTAGAACACCTGCCCGCCCTCCAGACGGATGAAGTAGCAGGTGTTGCCCTCCAGCACGGCAGAGCGGATCTCCGCCACCACGCCGGCGGTCTGGTCGGAGGGCAGCTGCTCCTGCTGGGTCAGGCCCTTTTCGTTCAGCATCCTGACATAGGCCTGCTCACAGGCGGACACGGTGCTGCCCGTGGCCACGATCTGATACTGGGCCACGTTCACCATGGCGTAGCTTTTTACCAGGTCGGTGGCGTCCTTCAGGGGGATGAAATAGGTGGGCTGGTCGGCGATGTTCAGCAGCAGGGGGAAGGT
>CAKUHV010000118.1 GCA_934659445.1 uncultured Oscillospiraceae bacterium
GACAAGTATGTTCAGGCGTACTTCCAGTACGACTCCAAGAAGACCGGCGGCGTCACCATCAGCCATCTGCGCTTCGGTGACAAGCCCATCCGTTCTCCTTATTATATCAACAAGGCCGACTTCGTGGCCTGCCACAACCCCTCCTATGTCACCAAGGACTTCCCCATGGTGCGCGACGTCAAGCCCGGCGGCGTGTTCATGATCAACTGCCAGTGGGGCATGGAGGAGCTGGAACACCACCTGTCCGCCAACGCCAAGCGGTATATCGCCGAGAACGACATCCAGCTGTATACCATCAACGCCATTGACCTGGCCGCCCAGATCGGCATGGGCAAGCGCACCAACACCATCCTTCAGTCCGCTTTCTTCTCTCTGGCCAAGGTCATGCCCGAGGCAGAGGCCATCCAGTATATGAAGGACGCGGCCACCCACTCCTACCTGAAAAAGGGCCAGGACATCGTGGACATGAACCACAAGGCCATCGACGCCGGCGCCACCGCCTATGTGAAGATCGATGTGCCTGCCTCCTGGAAGACCGCCGAGGACAAGCCCGTCGAGAGCAAGCACACCGGTCCCGCCAAGCTGGTGGACATGGTGAACAAGATCCTGGATCCCGTGGACCGCATGGACGGCGACAGCCTGCCTGTGTCCGTGTTCATGGATCACGTGGACGGCACCTTCCAGTTGGGCGCCGCCGCCTATGAGAAGCGCGGCGTGGCCGTGTCCGTGCCCGAGTGGGACCCCGCCAAGTGCATTCAGTGCAACCAGTGCGCCTTCGTTTGCCCCCACGCCACCATCCGTCCCTTCATGCTGACCGAGGAGGAGGCCAAGAACGCCCCCGCTTCCGCCAAGATCGTGGACGTAAAGGCCGGCAAGGGCAAGGGCGTCTACAAGTTCTCCATGGCCATCAGCCCCCTGGACTGCATGGGCTGCTCCGTGTGCGTGAACATCTGCCCCACCAAGGCACTGACCATGGTCGCCCAGGAGAGCCAGGCCGACCAGCAGCCCGTTTTCGACTACATGGTCGCCAACGTGACCGAGAAGAAGGACGTCATCGACCTGTCCGTGAAGGGCAGCCAGTTCAAGCGTCCTCTGCTGGAGTTCTCCGGCTCCTGCGCCGGCTGCGCCGAGACCGCCTATGCCCGCCTGATCACCCAGGTGTGCGGCGACCGGATGTATATCTCCAACGCCACCGGCTGTTCCTCCATCTGGGGCGGCCCCTCCGCTACCTCTCCCTACACCACCACTGCCGAGGGCAAGGGTCCCGCGTGGGCCAACTCCCTGTTCGAGGATAACGCCGAGCACGGCCTGGGCATGTATCTGGGCCAGAAGGCCATCCGCAACCGCCTGGCCGCCCAGACCCGCGAGCTGATCGCCGTGGAGTGGGCTCAGCCCGCCCTGAAGGAGGCCGCTCAGAAGTGGCTGGACACCATGGAGGACGGCGCCGCCAACCAGGACGCCGCCAAGGCCTATGTGGCCGCTCTGGAAGAGAGCCTAGCTACCGTGGATGAGCTGGCCGCCGTGCCCAAGTTCGCTGAGCACGCCGCTGAGCTGAAGGCCAAGGGCGAGAAGTTCTGCGACTGCGCCGCCTGCAAGCTGGCCAAGGCCATCCTGGACGAGAAGGAATACCTGAACAAGAAGTCCGTGTGGATCTTCGGCGGCGACGGCTGGGCCTACGACATCGGCTTCGGCGGCGTGGACCACGTCCTGGCCTCCGGCGAGGATGTCAACATCTTCGTCTTCGACACCGAGGTTTACTCCAACACCGGCGGACAGGCTTCCAAGGCCTCCAACATCGGCCAGGTGGCTCAGTTCGCCGCTGCCGGTAAGACCGTGGCCAAGAAGAGCCTGGCTGAGATCGCCATGACCTACGGCTACGTGTACGTGGCTCAGGTGGCCATGGGCTCCAGCGCCAACATGGCCCAGACCCTGAAGGCCATTGCCGAGGCTGAGGCCTATCACGGCCCGTCCCTGATCATCGGCTACTCCCCCTGCGAGATGCACTCCATCAAGGGCGGCATGGCCAACTGCCAGAACGAGATGAAGAAGGCCGTGGACTGCGGCTACTGGAACATGTTCCGCTTCAACCCCGAGCTGAAGAAGCAGGGCAAGGATCCCTTCATCCTGGATTCCAAGGCTCCCGCCGGCGGCTATCAGGAGTTCCTGATGAACGAGGCCCGCTACTCCAGCCTGACCCGCTCCTTCCCCGAGCGCGCCAAGGAGCTCTTCGCTCTGAACGAGGAGACCGCCAAGGCCCGTTACGAGAAGCTGCTGCGGCTGCAGAAGATGTACGAGGTGTAAGACCAAAACGTAAAACCGCTCCCCCGGCGCTCTGCGCCGGGGGAGCGGTTTTGTTTCACAGTGCTTCGCATTCAGTCCCCGGCGCTCTGCGCCGGGGACCTTTTGTGCCTTGTGCCGTCCGTCAGAATTTGAACAGGTTCAGCCCCACCTCCGGGGAGTACTCCCGGCCCACACAGCCGTCGATCCTGCGGATGATGAACTCCCCGGTCAAGCTGACCTCTGCCCGGTTCAGGTGCCCTGCGTGTATGATCCCCCGGGTCACGTTTCCCACCACCATGTGCAGGTGCAGATAGGGCTGCCCGTCCATCTGGGACACGTTGCCCGTGCAAGAGGCGATCTCCATGTCGCCGGTGAACTGCCGGGACTCATATTCAAACTTTTCGCTGTTGAACACGCCCAGCGTCACGTCGTTCACCGCGCCGATGCCGCTGACCTCGGCCAGAGCGATCTTCTCCCGTTGGCAGACGGCCTTGATCGTCTCCACGATCTCCTCGCCCTTCTGGATGCGAAGGACGACACTGTTGTCAAAAACACGGTATTCCATATGAGTACTTCTCCTTTCCTTCTGTCCAACATATGAATCTGTTTCCATTATAAAATTTTCCTGTTTCGCTGTCAAATTCCGCAAAAAATACGGGAGCAGCGCTCAGCCGCTCCCATGCAGGTCACCTTCCCCGGATGATCGTCAGGGCCTGCTTGCAGTTTTCTGCCTCTGCCTTTTCGTAGCTGCCGCCGTACTCCCCATCCAGCGTCCAGGGGATGGCACGGTCACAGGTGAAGGTCAGCTTCGACGCGTGGAAGGACAGCACCGCGCTGCGCTCGATGGGCTCATTGGGGAACAGCAGGTTTTGCAGTGCCCCTGTGACCTCCTCGATGGCCAGGGGCTTCTTCACCAGCACCACCTCGAACAGGCCGTCGGCCAGATCCACCTTATCCGCCACGATGTTCTTCATGCCGCCGATGGAATAGGTGTTGCACACCATGCCGTAATAAAAATCGTCCTCGATCACATGGCCGCCGTCGAACTCCACCCGCATGTGGTAGGGGGTGATGGTGGGGATGGACGCGATGCCCGCCACCACGTAGGCCATATGGCCAAGGGCGTTTTTCAGATCCTGGGGGGTGGAATAGGCCACCTGGGTAAAGGCGCCGAAGGCGGCCACATAGACGAAGGGACGGCCGTTCAGCCGGCCCACGTCCCAGGGCAGGGGCAGTCCGTCACCGGCAGCCAGGGCCGCGGACCGGGCCGGATCGGCGGGCAGGTCGAGGGACACGCCGCAGTCGTTGGTGGACCCGGCGGGCAGAAAGCCCAGCACCGGCGGGTGCTCCAGTTCCATCAAACCGGCCACCGTCTCGCTCAGCGTCCCATCTCCGCCGGAGCACACCACCCGCTCGAAATCCCCGCCCAGCTCCCGGGCGATCCGGGTGGCGTCCCCGGGGCTCTGGGTGGGATAGGCGGTGACCAGCCAGCCGTGCTTGGTGAACACGTCAACGGCGGCGGCAAGATTGGCCTTGACCCGCCCCTTGCCGGAGGCGGGATTATAGATCAGCAGCAGTTTTTGCACGGGATCAGTTCTCCTTGTCAACAGTCGTTCTGTCCGCCCGCCGAAAGGGCGGCGCACAGATCGTCCTTACATTATATCGGCGCGTCCGGAGAAATCAAGAGCAATTTGTAAACTTTATCACAGCTTAACAGGAAGGGGGACAAAAACCGCCGGAATGCCCTTGACAGGGGGGGCGCCCTATGATATGGTATGAAAACAATAAGGGAGTAGTCGGCGCACTGCGCGGCACGGTCAACAAGCTGGAGGGCAGTCCTCCTGGCCGGGCCTTAAATGATGAGACTTATCTGTCCACAGGCAGATGGGTCTCTTTTCTTTGCCTGCGCGGGGAAAAAGACCCCGGACGCCCCGCTCCGAAAGGGGAGGGGAAACCAGACGTTCCATTCTGCCGTGCGTCCGCCGGGACAGGCAGAGGGACCGGAAAATGAGGAGGAGTCGTTTTATGCAGCTTTGGGAACTGTTTGTGCTGGCGGTTGGCC
>CAKUHV010000119.1 GCA_934659445.1 uncultured Oscillospiraceae bacterium
AGGGAGTATGTCATAGGGATTTTTAACCCACCCTCCCACCCTTTTAGTTGTATAGGGGGTAAACCCCCTATGATCCCCGGGCGGGGGATAATACCCGCCCGCGGGCCGCCACATGGGGCGGCCCCTACCAAATAGAGCCGGAAAGGCAAGGCACACGAGAGGCGCGAGGGGGAAAAGAGGGAAAACGTGAATTTGATAGGTGGGAGCGGCAGCGGGCGGAGGACGCAGCGGCCCCAAGTTCATGTCCGCGCCGAACAAATTTAGACCGTTTTCCGAACGTGCGCTTTGGGTCCGGGTCCGCAGACCCGGGGATCTTTGGGTACTTTCCATCCCTGGAAAGTACCTCGCCCGGGGGCGAAATATCCCCCGTCCTTTTCCGGAAGTCGGGACCACGGGACGGGCAAAAGACAAACTTGCAGTCATCGGCCCTACGGCCCTACGTTCCCCGGGCCGCCACATGGGGCGGCCCCTACAAAGGCTCGGGCAAAGGAACTGCCCCTCCCCTGCCCACTTTCACAAAAAAGGGCCGGAATTACTTCCGGCCCTTTGAAAAGGTGTCTTACTTGATAGGCTCGCCGGCGGCCTTCTTGGCCTGGATCTCCTTCAGAGCGTCCTTGTAGCTCAAGTTGACCCGGCCCTTGTCGTCGATCTCGGTGACCTTGACCCAGATCATGTCGCCGATGTTCAGCACGTCCTCCACCTTCTCCACCCGGCGGTCAGCCAGCTTGGAGATGTGGACCATGCCGTCCTTGCCGGGGGCCAGCTCTACAAAGGCGCCGAACTGCAGGATGCGCACCACCTTGCCGTAGTACAGCTCGCCCACCTGGGGGACGAACACGATGGTGTCGATCATCTTCTTGGCGGCGTCGCAGCACTCGGCGTTGGGGGAGGCGATATGGATGGTGCCGTCGTCCTCGATGTCCACGGTGGCGCCGGACTCGGCGGTGATCTTCTGGATCACGGAGCCGCCCTTGCCGATGACCTCGCGGATCTTATCGGGGTCGATCTTCATGGTGATCATCTTGGGAGCATACTTGCTCACCTCAGCCCGGGGGGCGGAGATGCAGGGCAGCATGATCTCGTCCAGAATGGCGAAGCGGGCGTCCTTGGTGATCTCCAGAGCCTGCTTGATGATCTCGTGGGTCAGACCGTCGTTCTTCAGGTCCATCTGGATGGCGGTGATGCCGGACTTGGTGCCGGCCACCTTGAAGTCCATCTCGCCGTGGAAGTCCTCCACGCCCTGGATGTCGATGAAGGTCTGGAAGGAGCCGTCGTCGTCCTGGATCAGGCCGCAGGAGATGCCGGCCACGGGGGCCTTGATGGGCACACCGGCGTCCATCAGAGCCAGAGTGGAGCCGCAGATGGAGCCCTGAGAGGTGGAGCCGTTGGAGGACAGCACCTCGGACACGACGCGGATGGCATAGGGGAACTCGTCTACGCTGGGCAGCACGGGCACCAGGGCGCGCTCGGCCAGAGCGCCGTGGCCGTACTCACGGCGGTTGGTGGAACGGGGAGCCTTGGCCTCACCCACGGAGTAGGGCGGGAAGTTGTAGTGGTGCATATAGCGCTTCTCGCTCTCCTCCCAGATGGTATCCAGCTTCTGGGTGGCAGCCAGGGTGTTCAGGGTACAAACGGACAGAACCTGAGTCTGGCCGCGGGTGAACAGGCCGGAGCCGTGGACGCGGGGCAGAACGCCGACCTCGGCGGCCAGAGGACGGATCTCGTTCTTGGCGCGGCCGTCTACCCGGTGGCCCTCCAGCAGCCAGGCCTTGACGATCTTCTTCTGGAACTTATAGGTGAACTCCTCCAGGTACTGATCCATATCGGGATACTCCTCCAGATACTTCTCGTGCCAGTGGTCGATCATGGCGTTCCAGCGCTGCTCGCGCACGTTCTTGTCGTCGGTATCCATGGCGGCCTTGGCCTCGTCCATGAACTCGGCGGTGATCTTGTCGAACAGCTCCTGGTTGAACTGGGCGTGCTCGTACTCCATCTTGGGCTTGCCGATCTCGGCGACGATCCGGTCGATGAAGTCGATCTGCTTGCGGATTTCCTCGTGGGCCTTCACGATGCCGGCGTACATGATCTCGTCGGGGATCTCGTCGGCGCCGGCCTCGATCATGACCACCTTCTCACGGGTGGCGGCCACGGTCACGTCCATGCGGCTGGTCTTGCGCTGCTCCTGAGTGGGGTTGAGGACGATCTGACCGTCGCAGTAGCCCACCTCCAGGCAGCCGATGGGGCCGGCGAAGGGGATCTCGGAGTAGCTGACGCAGGCGGAGGCGCCGATCATGGCGGCCACCTCGGGGCTGCAGTCGTAGTCCACGCTCATCACGGTGCACTGGATGCACACGTCGTTGCGGAAGTCGTAGGGGAACAGGGGGCGCATGGGCCGGTCGATCAGGCGGCTGGCCAGCACGGCGGGCAGAGAGGGACGGCCCTCACGGCGCATGAAGCTGCCGGGGATGCGGCCCACGGCGTACAGCTTCTCCTCGAAGTCCACGGACAGGGGGAAGAAGTCCACGCCGTCACGGGGACGGGGGGCCACGGTGACGGCCACCATCACGGAGGTGTCGCCGTAGCGCACCATGGCGGAGGCGGAGGCCAGCTCGGCCACCTTGCCCACCTCGATGGTCAGGGGACGGCCGCACAGGTCCATGGTCCAGGTCTTGTAGTTGGGGAACTGCTTGTGCTTGATAATAGTTGACATAACCTTACTCCTTTTCTTAATGTGTTGATAGGGTTCCGGAGCCGGAGGCCAACTCTTTAGCACTTGAAACCGGGTTTGAAGTGTGCTCAAACCTGCTTTCAACTGCTAAAAAAGCGGCGGAGGCCCGGATTTTTGTTTGGTTTTATATGCGAACATAGGGCAGCACGGAATACGCGCTGCCCTATGATGGCAAACTTACTTTCTGATACCCAGCTTGGCGATCAGGGCGCGGTAACGCTCGATATCCTTCTCCATCAGGTAATCCAGCAGCTTACGGCGCTTGCCGATCATCTTGTACAGGCCGCGGCGGCTGTGGTTGTCCTGCTTGTGGACCTTCAGGTGCTCGGTCAGCTGGTTGATGCGGGCGGTGAGGATAGCCACCTGTACCTCGGGGGAGCCGGTGTCGGTCTCGTGGGTACGGTTGGCCTCGATCACGGCGGTCTTTTCGTCTTTGCGGATCATGTGTGTTTCCACCTTTCTTCATGTTTACCCTGTCGCTGCGTACCGGGCGGGTGAAGCCCCGGACTGTTGCCCGGGCTGTGTCCCGGAACGAAGGTGACGGGCATAGTCGCGCATTCTCATGCTCTGACAGCATACCATAGTTTTTCCCGGCTGTAAAGGAAAATTTCTGCGGGGGGAGGAAAATTTTGCGGCGCGCCGGGTCCGTTCTTGCGGCGCTTTGCCAGAAAATTATGCGGCCCGATGAGGCCGATTCCCCCTATCAGGGGGAAATGTCCCGAAGGGACAAAAGGGGTAGGGATCATCAGGCCCTACATGATACATCGAACAAACGGTATTCCCCGTAGGGGCGGATATGATCCGCCCGCCCCCCGCAGGGCAGGGGCGTTTCGCCCGCAAAAAAGTCCCCCGGCCACAAGGCCGGGGGACAGGCTTCAGCTCAGCTTCAGCACTTCTCGAAGATGGTGGCAACGCCCATGCCGCCGCCGATGCACAGGGTGGCAAGGCCCTTCTTGGCCTCGTCCCGCTTGAGCATCTCGTGCAGCAGGGTGACAATGATCCGCGCGCCGGAGGCGCCCACGGGGTGGCCCAGAGCGATGGCGCCGCCGTTGACGTTCACCTTGCTCATGTCGAAGCCCAGCTCCCGGGCCACGGCGATGGACTGGGCGGCGAAGGCCTCGTTGGCCTCGATCAGGTCCATGTCCTCGATCTTCAGACCGGCCTTGGCCATGGCCTGACGGGAGGCGGGCACGGGGCCCACGCCCATGATCTTGGGATCCACGCCGCCCTGGCCCCAGCTGACCAGCTTGGCCATGGGCTTCAGACCGTACTTCTCCACGGCCTCGCCGGAGGCCAGGATGATGGCGGCGGCGCCGTCGTTGATGCCGGAGGCGTTGGCGGCGGTGACGCGCTGAACGTGCTTGCGGGTGTCGGCCTCGTGGACCTTGGTGACCTGGAAGGTGTGCTCGATGGTGTCCTCAACGCCCTCGGGACCCACGGGGAAGGCGCCGCGCAGCTTGGAGATGCTCTCGGCGGTCACGCCGGCGCGGGGGAACTCGTCCACCTTGAACTCCACAACTTCCTTCTTCTTCTTGACCATGACGGGGACGATCTCGTCCTCGAAGCGGCCGGACTTGATGGCGGCCTCCGCCTTCT
>CAKUHV010000120.1 GCA_934659445.1 uncultured Oscillospiraceae bacterium
ATCCTGAAAAACGCTGTATTACCAACGCTTTTCAGGATTCAGAAAACACTAAATATTTATTCCCACTCGATCGTTGCCGGGGGCTTGGAAGTAATATCATAGCAGATGCGGTTGATGCCCCTGACCTCGTTGACGATACGGGTAGAGATCTTGTCCAGCACGTCATAGGGGATGCGGGCCCAGTCGGCGGTCATGAAATCGCTGGTGGTGACGGCGCGCAGGGCCAGGGTATAGTCATAGGTCCGCCCGTCACCCATGACGCCCACGGAGCGGGTGTTGGTCAGCACGGCAAAGTACTGATTCAGGTTTTTGTCCTCACCGGCCCTGGCGATCTCGTCCCGGAAGATGAAGTCCGCCTGACGCAGGGTGTCGGCCTTCTCCTTGGTGATGTCGCCGATGATACGGATGGCAAGGCCGGGACCGGGGAAGGGCTGGCGGGAGACCAGATACTCCGGCAGGCCCAGCTCGCGGCCCAGCTGGCGCACCTCGTCCTTGAACAGCAGGCGCAGGGGCTCGATGATCTCCTTAAAGTCCACGTGCTCCGGCAGGCCGCCCACATTGTGGTGGCTCTTGATGACGGCGGCGTTTCCAGCGCCGGACTCGATCACGTCGGGGTAGATGGTGCCCTGGGCAAGGAAGTCCACCTTGCCCACCTTTCTGGCCTCCTCCTCAAAGACGCGGATGAACTCCTCGCCGATGATCTTGCGCTTGCGCTCCGGCTCGGTCACGCCGGCCAGCTTGGCCAGATACCGGGCCTCGGCGTCCACCCGGACAAAATTGATGTCCCACTTGGAGAAGGCGGCCTCTACCTCGTCCCCCTCGTTCAGGCGCATCAGACCGTGATCCACGAACACACAGGTCAGCTGCCTGCCCACGGCCTCGGCCAGCAGGGCGGCCACCACGGAGGAATCCACGCCGCCGGACAGAGCCAGCAGAACCTTGCCGCTGCCCACCTTCTCCCGCACGGCGGCGATGGCGGTGTTCTTATAATCGCCCATGGTCCAGTCGCCCACGGCGCCGCATACCTCATACAGGAAGTTGCGGATCATGCGGATGCCGTTCTCCGTGTGGTTGACCTCCGGGTGGAACTGCACGCCGTAGAACCCCCGGCTCTCGTCGGCGATGGCCACATTGGGGCAGGCGTCGGAGCGGGCCGTCAGGGCAAAACCCTCCGGCACCTTGGCCATATAGTCCCCGTGACTCATCCAGGAGACGCCCTGTGCAGGAAGGCCCAGGAACAGCTTGCATGAGTTGTCATAATATGTCTCTGTCTTGCCATACTCCCGGGCGGAATCGTCCTGAGCCTCGGTCACCCGGCCGCCCAGCGAGTGGGCCATAAGCTGACAGCCGTAGCAGATGCCGAGGATGGGCACGCCCCAGGTGAAGATCTCGGGGTCCACCTGGGGAGAGGTCTCCAGATACACGGAATTAGGCCCGCCGGTGAAGATGATCCCGATGGGGGACATGGCCTTCAGCTCCGCAAGGGGGGTGGTGAAGGGCTTTACCTCGCAGTACACGCCGCACTCACGCACCCGCCGGGCGATGAGCTGGTTGTACTGCCCGCCGAAGTCCAGAACGATTACAGTTTGATGCGCCATTCGTTTTTCCTCATTTCCCATAAAAATAGTATGAAACAATTTATGAATTTCAGTGGTTTTCTCTCTTGCAGATATTCCCTGATCTGATATAATGAGTACAGATTCAAGGAAAGGAGGAATGTGCATGAATATGGAGCTCCATTGGAGCGAACTGGCTGACCTGGAAGATCTGATCTACGAAGAGAAGCGTCTGATCCCCAGCGAACGGTGACGCTCGGAAGGCTTGACCACACCATGGGTGTGGATTTTTTATTTCCGGTTCCGCTTCTGCAAGTCCCTTTCGGACGCAGGAGGGGGTCGGATTTTTTCTGCCCTTTTGCGTGAACCGGGAGATCTGCGCTTTATTTTCACCATTGTAGCAAAATCCCGTCGGGATTGCAAGTTTTCCCCTGCCATGATTCCTCTTTCCTCCGCCGGAAAATTTGGGCACTTTGCGGGATATTCCCCCGGCTGTCCGGAGAAACTGAAGGGACAGGAGGTGTCCGCCTATGTTTACGGGATTTGCCCGCACCGTGATCCTATATGCGCTCATCATTGCCGGTATCCGGCTGATGGGCAAGCGCCAGGTGGGGGAACTGGAGCCCTCGGAGCTTGTCCTGTCCCTGATCATCGCCGACCTGGCCTCGGTGCCCATGCAGGACTACGGCATCCCCCTGCTGTCCGGCGTGGTGCCTATTCTGACGCTGCTCTCCCTGACCATGGTGATCTCCGTGCTCACCATGAAAAGCCCGGGGCTGCGGGCGGTGCTGTGCGGCCGGCCGTCGGTGATCGTCGCCAACGGAAAGCTGGACCAGCGGGAGATGGCCCGCAACCGCCTGACGGCGGACGAGCTGATAGAGGAACTGCGCGGACAGGGCTACGGCGACCTGTCCGCCGTCCACTTCGCCATTTTAGAGACCAACGGGCGGCTGTCCGTCCTGCCCTACGCATCCCAGAAGCCCCCCACTGCCCGGAGCCTCGGTCTTGCGCCGCAGGAGCCCGGCCTGCCCCTGCCGGTGATCAGCGACGGACGGCTTCTTGAGGACAATCTGAAGCTGCGGGGGTATGACCGGAGCTGGCTGGACAAGCGGCTGGCCGAGCACGGACTGCGCCGGCAGTCCGAGGTGTTCCTGATGACGGTGGATCTGCTGGGCACGGTGGTGGTGGTAAAGAAGGAGGGGAGAAAATGAAGCGCCTGTATGCGGCCTGCGGCATCCTGCTGCTGCTTCTGGGCCTGTCCCTGACCAACGGGTGGTATGCCCGCCGTCTGACCGCCCGGACGGCGGAGGAGCTGGAGCGCGCCCGGGCGCTGGCGGCGCAGGAGAACTGGGACGGGGCGGCGGAAGTCACGGAGGAGGCCTTCCGGCGCTGGCAGAACAACTCCCTGTATCTGCATATCGTGATGCGCCACGAGGACGCCGACCAGATCCTGCGCGCCTTCCGGCAGGTGGGGCAGCTTCTGTCCGACCGGGACTGGGGGCAGTACGCCGCGGCCAACACCGACCTGATCGTGCAGCTGGGACTGCTCAGCGATAAAGAGGCCGCCACCTTGGACAACGTGCTATGACGCCCCGCCGGGGGGCGGCAGCGGGATGCGCAGTACGGGGCAGCCCTCCGCCGCGGGGGCGGCGGCACACTGGGGCAGAGGGAAGGCGGCGGCGTTCTCCTCCAGCCAGAAATTCTGCCGATCGACCAGCCGGTGCAGACGGGTCTCCAGATCGCCGTCCAGCAGGATGTCTCCGCCCCTCCGGCACTCCTCAGCCGCCCTGTTCAGTGCGGCCAGAAGGACCTTTTGCTTCCGGTATTCCGGCGGCAGCACCGAAGACAGGGGCAGGGGAGTGCCGTCCCTCAGCCGCCACACCGCGCCCCGGGTCACCAGGCGGGAGCGCCCGCTTCTGCCGGTCTCCCGGGCGGTCAACACGATGCTGGCCCTCTCCTCCGTCTCCCAGGGTGCTGATCCTGACAGTTCGCAGTTCCACGGGCGGAAGGGGCGGGAGCGGGCGCGGCAGTCAGCCAGCTCCAGACAGGCCAGGGGATACAGCCGCCGCTCCCACCGCGCCCGCAACAGCCGGGCCGCCCGCCGGTAATACCGGGTCAGGCGGGGGCAGCCAGCCGCCTCCGGCCAGTTCAGAACATAAGAGAGCACCGGCTCCCCCTCCAATGTCATGGTCCGCTCCTGCCGCTGCCAGTCCGGCGTCACCGGTTCCTTTTTCCTCATATCCCGCCCTCCCTTGCCTGCCATCCTATGTTTTTCCGCTCTTTCTGTGAATGGCGGCCCCGTCCCCTTTACTTTTCATATGGTAGTATGCTAAAATAAAAACCGGCCCGCCGCAGCGGGCCGGGATCGCCGAGAAGGGGGACTGCATATGTCCAAGTTCATTGATAAAGTCAGCGGGGACACCCTGTACCGCGCTGTGCTGACCCTGAAAAACGAGGATGAGTGCCGCCGGTTCTTTCAGGACCTGTGTACCGTGTCCGAGCTGAAGGCCATGGAGCAGCGCATGGATGTGGCCATGCTGCTGGACGACGGAATGATCTACAGTGAGGTGCTGGAGAAGACCGGGGCCTCCACCGCCACCATCAGCCGGGTGAACCGCTCCCTGCAATACGGGGCGGAGGGCTATAAGACGGTGATCCCCCGCCTGAAGGAGAAGGGCTGATGGGCAGCTATCAGTCTCTGGCCGGCTGCTACGACCAGTTCAC
>CAKUHV010000121.1 GCA_934659445.1 uncultured Oscillospiraceae bacterium
ATCGTCACCTTTGTCTCCGACCGGTGGGAGACGGAGTATATGCACCTGTTCACCGCGGATGAGTTCACCGGGCAGCTGAGGGAGTGCGACGAGGGCGTTCTGGAGTGGATCGACTGGAAGCGGATGCTGGAGCTGCCCCACTGGAAGGGGGACGAGATCTTCCTGAACCTGATCGAGAGGGAGGACACCCCCTTCTTCTCCCTGAAGCTGCACTACGACGCCAACGACACGCTGCTGTCCGCCGCGCTCAACGGGCAGAGCCTTGAGATCTGAGGAGGGACACTATGAGACCGGAATACGCCAATACCTTCGGCCTACGCAAGGTGGCCAACAGCAGCGGAGAGCTGCTGGAGATCACCCTGGACGCCTCTTACAAGTATATGGAGACCGCCATCACCGCCACCGCCAAGGGGATCGAGAATATCTCCACCCCCGCCGCCCATCAGGTGGCGTCCATCGTGATGACGAAGGAGACCGCCCTGTCCCTGCGCCGCCTGCTGGACCAGACCCTGGGGGAGCTGTAACGCCGACAAAAAAGGAGGATGCATGATGCCCAAACAGACCTTCACCGCCGAGGAGCTGCGCTATCTGAAGCTGCTGGCCCGGGAGTATCCCACCGTACAGGCCGCCAGCACCGAGATCATCAACCTTCAGGCCATCCTGAACCTGCCCAAGGGCACGGAGCACTTCATCTCCGACATCCATGGGGAGTACGAGGCCTTCCTGCACATCCTGAACTCCTGCTCCGGCGTCATCAAGGAGAAGATCGACGACGTGTTCGCCTCCTCCATGCCCAAGGGGGAGCGGGACCAGCTGGCCACCCTGATCTACTACCCCCGGGAGAAGCTGGAGCTCATCGCCCGGCAGGAGCCCGACCCCGACGAGTGGTACCGCATCACCCTGCACCGGCTGATCGAGGTGTGCCGTCTGGTGTCAAGCAAGTATACCCGGTCCAAGGTGCGCAAGGCCCTGCCCGGGGACTACGCCTACATCATCGACGAGCTGCTGCACACCCACTGGGAGGAGACGGACAAGAAGGAGTATTTCGAGAACATTATCTCCACCATTCTTTCCATCGGCCGGGCCCCCAGCTTCATTACCGCCCTGTGTCAGGTGATCAAGCGCCTGGCCGTGGACCATATGCACATCGTGGGCGACCTGTTCGACCGGGGCCCCCGGGCGGACATCATCCTGGACTCTCTGATGGACTATCACAGCGTGGACATCCAGTGGGGCAACCACGACATTCTGTGGATGGGGGCCGCCTCCGGCAGCCGTACTTTGGTGGCCACGGTACTGTCCAACTCCATCCACTACAACAACCTTGAGGTCATCGAGACGGGCTACGGCATCTCTCTGCGCCCCCTGTCCATCTTTGCCAACGAGGTGTATCAGAGCTGCGACACCCGCCGTTTCGCTGTCAAGCTCACCGGTGAGGACAAGGACCACGTCAGCCAGAAGGACCAGCTGCTGTCCGCCCGGATGCACAAGGCCATCACCGTGATCCTGTTCAAGCTGGAGGGGCAGAAGATCCTGCGCCACCCGGAATACGCCATGGCCGACCGGCTGCTGCTGGACAAGATCGACTACGAAAACCACTGCATCACCATCGGCGGAATTACCTACCCGCTGGAGGACTGCGACTTCCCCACGGTGGACCCGGCGGACCCCTATACCCTGACGGAGGAGGAGGAGCAGGTCATCGACCAGCTCACCGCCTCCTTCCGCCGCAGTGAGAAGCTGCAGCGGCATGTGCGCTTTCTGTACTCCAAGGGCTCCATGTACCTGTGCTACAACGGCAATCTGCTGTTCCACGGCTGCATCCCCATGACGGAGGACGGCAGACTGATGTCCTTTACCATCGGCGGGAAGGAGCGCTCTGGCCGCGACTTTTTGAACTATGCGGAGAAGGCTGCCCGCAAGGCCTATTACGACGCCCCCGGCTCCCCCGAGCGGCAGAACGGCATGGACTTTCTGTGGTGGCTGTGGGCCGGGCGGAACAGCCCCATCTTCGGCCGGGACCGCATGACCACCTTCGAGCGGCGGCTCATCAGGGACGAGAGCGCCTGGACCGAGCCCAAGAACGCCTACTACGCCCTGTATCAGGACCCCGCCGTGTGCGACATGCTGCTGAAAGAGTTCGATCTGGAGGGCCCCCACTGCCACATCATCAACGGCCACATCCCCGTCAAGGCCAGGAAGGGGGAGAGCCCCATCAAGGGCGGCGGCAAGCTGATCGTGATCGACGGCGGCTTCTGTAAAGCCTATCAGCCTACCAGCGGCATCGCCGGGTACACCCTGATCTTCAACTCCTGGTGTTTCCGGATCGTCTCTCACCAGCCCTTTGCCGGCCGGCGGGACGCCATCGAGAACAACCACGACATTGCCAACAGCTCCGACGTGTTCGAACGGCTGGGCTCCCGGATGCGCATCTCTCAGACAGACATCGGCCGCACCCTGCAGGCCCAGTCCGACGACCTGTGCCGCCTGCTGGAGGCCTACCGCTCCGGCGCGGTGACCGAGGACCACAGATGATCCAGCAAAAAATATCCCACCCGCACTGCGGGTGGGATATTTCAGTTTACGCCCGGAGCCAGCGGTCCAGAGCGGGCAGATCCTTTGCGATGAACCGGTGGGGCCAGTCCTTGAAGTCCCCCTCCGGCGTGACCCCCAGCAGCACTGCGGCGAAGTCGCAGCCCGCATTTTTGGCGGTGCCCGCGTCGATGGTGGTGTCGCCGCAGAACAGCACCTGCTCCGGGGTCAGCCCCATGCGCCCCAGGGCCATATTCAGCCCCTCGGGGTCGGGCTTGGGCTTCTTCACGTCCTCGGTGCCCACGATGGTGGTCAGGGCGTCGGACAGGCCGTAGCGGTGCATAATATACTCGATGGTGTCCCGGCTCTTGGTGCTGACGATGCCCACCTGAACGCCCCGGTCGTGCAGGCCGCGGATCAGCTCCACTGCGCCGTCGAACAGCACCGTCTCCTCCTTCTGCCGGGGCTTGGCGATGGACAGGAACAGGGGGCGGAACTGGGCCCGGTGGGCGGGGTCGGCGTCGCCGGTGAGCATGGTGTAGGCATCCTCCAGCAGGTAGCCGATGGTGCCGCGGACGGCCTCCGGGTCGGGCTCAGGCCAGCCCATCTGGGTCAGGCCGTAGCGGAACCCCTCGATGATGGAGGCGGTGGAGTCCCCCAGAGTGTAGTCGAAGTCGAAGCAGACGCCCTTGTATGCTTTCATGTGTGTGCCCTCCGTGAGAAAATAATGGTTTCACCCATTTTATCACAGGGCGGGGGAGAGGACAAGAGCTATTCCTCCGGCGGCAGGGACAGATACAGCTTTCCCGCCTGAGGCGTCTCCCCCCGCAGGGCCATGAGCTGCTCCACTGTGACAAAGCAGAAGCCCCGGGCCTGAAGGGCGTCCACGATCTGAAGGGCGGCCTGTACCGAGGTGGGGTAGATGTCGTGCATCAGGATGATGTCCCCGTCCTGCACCTGTTCCAGAACGGAGGAGACGATGCGGGACACGTTCTTGTCCTTCCAGTCCTCCGTGTCCACCGACCAGAGGATCAGGGGACAGTCCGCCCAGCGGCACACGGCGCTGTCCACCATGCCGTAAGGCGGGCGCAGCCAGAGGGGGCGCTGGCCCAGAAGATCCCGAAGAAGTGCCCGGGTACTGTCCATCTGCCGGTCAAACTCCCCCCGGGACAGGCCAGTCACCCGGATGTGGTCATAGGTGTGTACCCCAATCTGGTGCCCCTCGTCCGCCATGCGCCGCACCAGCTCCTCCCGGCCCCCGATGCAGGAGCCCACGAGAAAAAAGGTGGCCGGGGCCTCCCGCAGGGCAAGGCCGTCCAGCAGGTCGGCGGTAGTGGCGGAGCGGGGGCCGTCGTCAAAGGTGAGGGCCACCAGAGGGATGCTGTCGTTGTCAGGCACCTGGATCGTGCCGGAGACGGGGGCAGGGACATCCCGCTCCGGCCCGCCCAGCGCCAGAGCGAGACACAGGGCGAGCAGAATGGGGGCCAGCCCCCGGAACCCATGCTTTTTCACGCGCCGCCCCCCTTTTCAGATCAGATCGCTCCTGTTCAGTATGTGAGGGCCGGGCCAAAGCTTGCAAAGAAATTTCTGGACAAAAAAGCGCCGCCCCGGCCATAGCCGGGGCGGCGAGAGACTGTCGAAAAAGCAGCAGTACGTATAGATACGGGAAGGAAGATAGTTACGAAAGAAACCCAGGAAGGGTGTCTTTCGTTTTTA
>CAKUHV010000122.1 GCA_934659445.1 uncultured Oscillospiraceae bacterium
AAAGGGGGAAAACCGACTTGAATATCCATTATTATACCAGCGGGGGGGGAGATGTCCAGCTGGGGAAAATTAAGATTTATTTAAGCATTGGCCGCTTGATTTTGAGAAGAGGGCTGTGCTATTATAAGAACAATGGAGAACCTATTTTATCAGTAAAGGAGTTATCAGCATGAAAAAGTTGTTCCGCACCATGCTGTGCGCCGCTCTGGCCACGGCGGCCCTGTGTGTGTCCGCTTTCGCCGCGGATACCGTTCCGGCCAAGCAGGGCGACTTCTATGTAGAGGTCAACGGCGAGTACGTTACCTTCACCGACGCGGTGCCCAAGATCAAAAACGACCGCTCCTGCCTGCCCTTCGTGGCGGTGTTCGAGCAGCTGGGCTTTGCTGAGAAGGACATGACCTGGGACGGCGGCACCTCCACCGTCACCGCCACCAAGGGGGATACCACCATCTCCCTGACCATCGGCAAGAAGCAGATCGCCCTGACCAAGGCCGGCAAAACGACCGTGATCGACACCGATGTGGCCCCGTATATCGAGCCCTCCCTCTCCCGCACCTATGTGCCCTTCGGCCTGGTGGCCGACGCCCTGGGCTATAAAGTGGGCTGGGACGCCAAGCAGGGCACCGTCATCATCGATGACGTGGACGCCATTCTGGCCGCCAACAAAGAGACCTATACTCTGATGGACAAGTACATGGAGTACAGCCGCACCTTTACCGAGAAAAATCAGCAGGTGAAGGGCAGCTATGGCGCGGATGTGGCCATGGATATGGTGACCGAGGATGGAAAGGCGTCCACCGGATTCAAGATGGACGGCACCTATCAGATGACCATGGCCGGCAGCACCCAGATGCAGTTCAGCACACGGATGAATATGGACGCAAAGGTGACCGCGGACGGCCAGGATGCCGGGGCTGCTTTGGGCGATATGTTCCCCATGACCCTCAACATGGAGCTGCGGGGCGACCTGGAGAAGGGCACTTTGTACCTCCAGTCCCCTGAGCTGGCCTCTATGATGGGGCAGCCCGGAATGGCCAACGCCTGGTTCAAGCTGGATATGAAGAGTATGTTTGACTCCACATCCGCCCAGACCGGTATGAGCTATACCGAACTGATGCAGACCGTGATGACCGCCCAGGGCAAGAGCTTCAGCCAGCTGCTGCCCGAGATGCTGAAATCTGCCGCCCTGACCGATGCCTCCGCCACCACAAAGGACACCCTGGCCCTGCTGAACGCCCTGTGTGCCGACAGCGCCTTCAAGAAGTCCGGCTCCGATTATGTGAGCACCCTGGATATGGGCGGCGAGGGCAAGCTGACCATGACCCTGTATACCAGCGGCGGAAAGGTGAACGGTTATGCGATGACCATGACCGTGGAGGCCGACGGAGTAAAGGCCGCAGTGAATGCGGAAGTGAAGAACAGCAAGATGACTGCGAAGCTGGCCTTCGGGATTGCCATGGACGACCTGACCATGCAGATGAATATGACCATGGACGGCGCCTACGCCGCCACCAACAGCAAGCCCGCCACCGAGCCCCCCGCAGGGGCCACCGTAGTGGATATGGTGAGTCCGATCGGCGGCTGAACGCCCTGATCGGAAAACATGAAAAGCCGCCGCCCGGTGAGAAAACCGGGCGGCGGTATTTTTTACACAATGGGGGTAGATGATTTTACCTGCGGATGGTATAGTAAGGAGTGTTCAGTAAATTCGGCACAGACGCCGCATTCGTCCGCAGGGGCGGGGAACGGCGGACGCTGCCGGAAGGTACGGACGGAAAAAGGAGGGTGGCCCGCCATGGGAGACAACTATTTTTTGCTGACCAATCTGCTCTCGGAGGATGAGCGCAAGGTGATCACCGGCATCGCCGCGCACATCGAACGAGGGGAAAAGCGCGTGGGCATCCAGCAGATCGCAAGCGAGAATTTTCTGTCCACCACCAGCATCGTGAAGATGTGCAAGCGGCTGGGCTTTGACGGCTACAGTGAGCTCTATTACCACCTCAGCCGCCAGCTTGCCTCTTCGGGGGACCGAAAGGCGGAAAACCTCAAGAGCCTGATCGACAATTACGACGATACGCTGGTCGACCGCTTCTGCGCGCTGCTCCGGGAGCGCCGCGGCGGGAAGATGTTCACCACCGGCGAGGGCTTTTCCAACATCGTCGGCACTTACATCACCCAGCGCCTGTCCATCTGCGGCTTCATGGCCTTCAACAATGTGCATTTTTACGATTATATGCTCTTTCAGGAGACGCACCGCGGCGCGGTGAGCGACGAGGAGGCGGTCATGTTCGCCGTCAGCCAGAGCGGCGAGACAGGGCCGGTGCTCAACGACGTGCGCCACGCAAAGCAGCACGGACACAAGATCATTGCCTTTACCCGGCGGGGGGATTCTACGCTGGCACAGCTCTCCGACCTTGTATTCGTGCTTGACGGCACAAAGCAGACCCTGGCGGGCAGCCTGCCCAATCCCTTCTTCGGGCACGTTATTCTGGTGTTCGAGGAGCTGGTGGCGTGCTTTTTCGACCGGCAGGAATCGACTGAATAAGTACATTTTTTACTCAACAGGAAAAAAATTTCCGTTTTGGCTGTGCTATACTCAAGCCGTGGATGCGGCGAAAAGCGCCGTTTCCGCATTCGGTCTCTCCGGCGGAACACCCGGCGGAAAGACACAAATGACGAATGACAAATCATGATGGAGGAAAGCACAATGAAAAGAAGTCTGGCACTTTTGCTCGCGCTGGCCATGAGCCTCGGCCTGCTGGCCGGCTGCGGCAGCAAGGACACCCCCGCCGGCTCTCAGAGCGGCAGCGGCAGTGAGAGCGGCGCGAAGCAGATCGAGACGCTGAAGGTGGCCTTTGTCCCCTCCCGCGAGCCCCAGGAGATCATCACTGCCACCGAGCCCCTCAAGCAGCTGCTGAAGGACGAGCTGGCCAAGGAGGGCTATGAGGTCGGCAATGTGGAGATCACCGTCGGCACCACCTACGAGGCCGTGGGCGAGGGCCTTGAGGCCGGTACCATTGACGTGGGCCTGATCCCCGGCGGCACCTATGTTCTCTATGACGACGGCGCCGAGGTCATCCTGACCGCCACCCGCGACGGTCTGAGCAAGGATTCCGACAACGCCAAGGATTGGAACGACGGCAAGCCCACCGAGGCGTCCGACAAGCAGGCGGTCTCCTACCGCGCGCTGATCATCGCCGGTCCCTCCGACAAGGGTCAGGAGCTGGCTGCCAAGGTCAACAACGGCGAGGAGCTGACCTGGGAGGATCTGGACAGCGCCAACTGGAGCGTCATGGGCACCTCCTCTCCCGCCGGTTACATTTACCCCGCCCTGTGGCTGCAGGACCGCTACGGCAAGGGTATCTCTGATCTGAGCAGCGCTGTGCAGTCCGACTCCTACGCCAGCGCCTTCGCCCGTCTGGCCTCCGGTCAGGTGGACGTGCTGGTGACCTATGCCGACGCTCGCCGGGACTACGCCGAGCGCTGGAATACCGAGTTCAGCCGCGAGGGCTCCATCTGGGAGGAGACCAATGTCATCGGCGTCACCGCCCCCATCTACAACGACACCATCTCCGTGAGCAAGAACTCCGAGATCATGGACGATGCGCTGATCGCCGCCCTGCAGAACGCCTTTATCAACATCGGCAACACCGACGAGGGTAAGCAGGTCATCGCCATCTACAGCCACAACGGCTATCAGAAGGCCCAGTCCTCCGACTATGACAACGAGCGCGCCGCGCAGAAGCTCATTCAGGAGCTGACCGCCGCCAATTAAACCAGAACTTTCCCAAACGCGGGGAGGATACGCACAGACAAGAACCTTCCGCTGTGCCGTCCTCCCCGCGCTTTTATTTCAGAAGCTCCCGATTTTCTTCCGTGTTCCCCGCCCCCGCAGGGGGCAGGGAACACGGGGGCTCCGACGGCGGATGGAACAACAAAAGGAAATTGGGAGTTCAGAAAAAGAGGAGACCTTATGATCGTATTTGACCGTGTATCCAAGGTATATCCCAACGGCACGGTGGGCTTGGACGATGTGAATCTGACCATTGGGGACGGCGAGTTCGTCGCCATCATCGGCCGCTCCGGCGCGGGCAAGTCCACGCTGCTGCGGGCGGTGAACCGTATGCACCGGATCACCTCCGGCACGCTGACGGTGAACGGCACGGATGTGAGCACCCTTTCCGGCAAGGCGCTGCGGCAGTTCCGCCGGGGCATC
>CAKUHV010000123.1 GCA_934659445.1 uncultured Oscillospiraceae bacterium
GGCACAGCCATCCCGGTGTCCGGACTGACGGCCATCGCCCCCCGGGCGGGCACCGCTCTGGCCGTGCCCCGGGAGGAGCAGGGCAAGCTGTCCGGCCTGCTGGCCCTGCTTCAGACACTGGAGCAGCGGCAGGAGACCGCCCGGGTGAGCCAGATCGACGTGAGCTCCGCCTCCTGCCTGCTGCTGCGGTACGACGGACGCTTTACGGTGAAGATGTCCTACTCCGGGGACATGGACTATCAGCTGCGGGTGCTGGACCAGGTGGCCGAGGACCAGCCGGAGGGGAAAACGGGCACGGTGGACCTGACCCAGAGGGACTATGCCGCCGTCTTTGATGAGGACTGAGACGGAGGGGAGAAAAAGGGAAAGTTTTGTCAAACGGCGCTTTTTCTCTTGACCTGTCCGGAAAAGAGCGATACAATGACACAAGATGTAGCGTTGAGCTGCGGGCCCGGGTACGCCGGTCATGGCCTTTGCCCGGGTCCAGTTTTACATAGGAGGAGCGACAATGGCCTTCGGATTGGATATGGGTCCCGATAATGTAGTAAATATCAAGGTGATCGGCGTGGGCGGCGGCGGCAACAACGTGGTCAACCGCATGGTGCGCACCGGAACCAAGGGCGTGGATTTCATCGCCGTCAATACCGACAAGCAGGCGCTGGCCGTGTCCAGCGCCACCTATAAGATCCAGATCGGCGAAAAGCTGACCAACGGACAGGGCGCCGGCTCCGACCCCGAGGTGGGCCGCAAGTCCGCCGAGGAGAACCGCACCCAGATCTCCAAGGCGCTGGAGGATGCCGACATGGTCTTCATCACCGCCGGCATGGGCGGCGGCACGGGCACCGGCGCGGCCCCCATCGTGGCCGACATCGCCAAGGAGCTGGGCATTCTCACCGTGGGCGTGGTCACCAAGCCCTTCCGGTTCGAGGGCGGCCGCCGCATGAAGCAGGCCGAGGCCGGCATCGCTGAGCTGCGCAACAAGGTGGACTCCCTGGTCATCATCCCCAACGAGCGGCTGAAGCTAGCCACCGACCAGAAGATCACCATGCTCAATGCCTTCGAGATCGCCGACGACGTGCTGCAGCAGGCCGTCCAGTCCATCTCTGATCTGATCAAGAACACCGGGTTCATCAATTTGGACTTTGCCGATGTGTCCGCCGTGATGAAGGACGCCGGCCGCGCCCACATGGGCGTGGGCCGCGCCGCCGGCAAGAACAAGGCCGAGGAGGCCGCCCGCATGGCCGTGTCCAGCCCCTTGCTGGAGACCTCCATCAACGGCGCCCGGGGCGTGCTGATCAACATCACCGGCTCCATGGACATCGGTCTGGAGGAGGTAGAGACCGCCGCCACCCTGGTGCAGGAGGCCGCCCACCCCGACGTGAACCTGATCTTCGGCGCCTCCTTCGACGAGGAGCTGGAGGACGAGATCCGGGTCACCGTGATCGCCACCGGCTTCGACGAGGAGCCCCAGCAGCCCGCCGCCGCTGCGGTAAAGGCTGCCCCCGCTGCCCCCGCCCAGCCTCAGACTGCCGCGGAGCAGCCCGCCGTCCCTGCCGCGCCCGAGGCCGCCCCCGCGGCCCAGCCCGAGCCGGAGAAGGCCGCCCCCGTCAGCGACGAGGATTGGGATATTTTGCAGAAGATCTTCAGCAAGAAGCACTAAAACGTCATCAAAAAGCCCCCCTGCCACTCTGTGGCCGGGGGGCTTCAGCTTGTCAAAAAAGTCTTTTTGGCAAGCTGAAGAAGATTTTGAAACTTTGAAAAAGTTCCAAAATCTTATGATTAAAAACGAATGGCCCAGGCCACCTTCTCTTGCCCCTGCGGGGCAATTCACCTTGTGACACCCTTCCTGGGTTATCGGCGGGCTAAGAGCCGCCGCTTCGCGTCGGTTGCCCGCCGAATCTGGCCTGCGGGCCTTGTCTTTCGTAACTATCTTCCTTCCCGTATCTATACGTGCTGCCACTTTTTCGACAGTCTCAGACCCCCTGCCACTTTGTGGCAGGGGGTCTTTCTGTTCAGAAGAGCTTCAGTGCTTTCTGTTTTTGTGGTACAGGTAGTCCATGCCCTTCAGCAGCAGATCCCTGTCCTGGATCATCTCACGCTGACACAGGGGTACCACGAACTGGGAGATGCCCCCGGTGGCGATCACGGTGGCGGGCTCGCCCAGCTCCGCCTCGAAGCGGCGGATCATGCCGTCCAGGGCGTCGGCGGCGGAGAACATGACCCCCGCCCGGATGGCGTCCACCGTGTTTTTGCAGATGGCCTGCTTGGGGCGGTCCAGCTGAATGCCGGGCAGCAGGGCGGTGTTGTTGGTCAGACTCTCGGCAGATACCCGCACGCCGGGGATGACCACGCCGCCCAGATAGGTGTTGCCCCGGCCGATGGCGCACACGGTGGTGGCCGTGCCCATGTCGATGAGGATCAGGGGGGGCTCATACTCCTGAATGGCGGCAACGGCGGCCACGATCAGGTCGCTGCCCACGGAGGCGGGGTCGTCCATCTGAATGTTCAGCCCGGTCCTGATGCCGGGGCCCACCACCATGGGCTCCCGGTGGGTCAGCTTCATGATGCCGGTGCGCACGGAGTTGAACACGGGGGGCACCACGGAGGAGATGATGGCGTCGCCGATCTCATCCAGGTCCGCGTGGAACAGGGTGAGGATGGAGTTAATCTCGGCAGCGTACTGGTCGGAGGTCTTGATGGGGTCGGTGGCGATCCGGGCCTCGAAGACGATCTGGCCGTTTCGGATGCCGCCGATGACGATATTGGTATTGCCGATGTCAATGGCAAGGAGCATATGATCCACCTCGTATACACGGCGGAAGACCGCCGAAAAGCTGGGTACATTATACAGGAGAATGGCCGGAAATGCAAGGGCGGAGAGAGAAAAGCGGAACGGGCGGAGCTCTGGTACAAATCCACAAGGAAAGACGGCTGACGTCTGCCGGAACTGCCCGTTTCAGAAAAAAACGGGAAAAGAGAAATTTGGGCTTGCATTTTGCGGGGCGCTCTGGTATGATAGGCCAGAAATTGAGGAAGGGAGTGACAGGCATGGCTGCTGCGTGCAACACGGTGTGGCGTTTGGACAGTAGTCGGGTCAGTCTTTCTCTTTTCCCGTTTTTCTTTTGATCGACAATCACGTTGTGATTGTCCTTTTTTTTGGGCATTTGCCCGGAAGGTACGCAAGAAGAAGCAGAAGTGAAGGGAGAAATGAAAATGAATCAGAACGAAGCGATCTACGACGCCCGCAAGCTGGGCACACCCAAGATGCTGATCCTGGGCCTGCAGCACCTGTTCGCCATGTTCGGCGCCACCGTGCTGGTGCCCATCCTGGTCAGCGGCTATGGCCTGCCCCTGTCCATCCAGACCACCCTGCTGTTTGCCGGTCTGGGCACGCTGCTGTTCCACGTGTGCACCAAAATGAAGGTGCCTGCCTTCCTGGGCTCCTCCTTCGCCTATCTGGGCGGATTTGAGACGGTAGCCAAGCTGGACTCCGGCAGATACGCCGCCATGAGCGGCGACGAAAAGCTGGCCTACGCTCTGGGCGGCATCGTGGTGGCCGGTCTGCTGTATCTGGTGCTGGCCCTGCTGTTCAAGGTGCTGGGCGCCAAGACGGTCATGCGCTACTTCCCCCCCATCGTCACCGGCCCCATGATCGTGATGATCGGCCTGAATCTGGCCGGCTCCGCCATCAATAACGCCAAGACCTGCTGGTGGCTGGCTCTGGTGGCCATGGGCATCATAGTGGTGGCCAACATCTGGGGCAAGGGCATGGTAAAGATCATCCCCATCCTGCTGGGTGTGGTGGGCTCCTACCTTGTGGCCCTGGCCGCCAACGCCATGGGCGCCACCGCGGTGAACGCCGCGGGCGAGGTGGTCCCCCTGATCGACTTCTCCGGTGTGGCCGCCGCTGATCTGGTGGGTCTGCAGAAGTTCGTCATCGCCAAGTTCGACCTGACCTCCATCCTGGTCATGGCCCCCATCGCCATCGCCGCCATGATGGAGCACATCGGCGACATCTCCGCCATCTCCTC
>CAKUHV010000124.1 GCA_934659445.1 uncultured Oscillospiraceae bacterium
AAGAAGGTCGCCCCCTCGCACTCCTCTACCACGGCGCCGTCCAGCACCAGCTTGGCGGCGATCACGCTGCCCTCGTTGGGGCTGCGGTCAGCCAGCCTGCCGTTTTTCCAAGTGGTGAACTGGTTCTTCTGGGCCAGCACCTCCTTCACGGTGTTGGGGAACGCCGGACTTGCCACCCGGTTCATCACCACATTGCCCACGGCGATGCGCCCCTCCAGCGGCTGGTTGCCGCTTTCGGCCTGAATGATCCGGGACAGCCAGAACAGGCCGTTGGCGTCATAGAAGCTGTCGCCGGACTGGATGGCGCCGGAGCCCCGGTTTACCATGACGGTGCCGCTGGCCCCGTCCCAGGACAGGCGGGCGTCAAACGCCTTTGTCAGCACGGACAGGGGCACGGTCACCTTGCCGTCCACCATCTGCACCCCCTCGGGCACATACAGATACCGACCGTTGGCCTGAACATACAGCTGGCCCACCCGGGCGGTCAGGGTCAGCTTCTCCGTTTTCAGCGCGGCGGTGGCCGCGGCGGCGTCCCAGGTGATCTGGACCGCGGGGTCCAGGACCTTTGCCATGGGGGCCAGCGCCACATAGGTCACTCCGTCCTTCTGCACCCGGCAGGTCTCGGTGCTCACATACTCGCCGTCCACGCACAGGGCGGTGTCGATCTGCTCCGCCAGCTCCTGGGGACTCACCCCCTGGGCAGCGGGCACCGCAGCGGCGGGCAGCTCCGTCCCGGCATAGGCCGCGGCGGGCTCCCCCTCTCCTATCATAACGGTCTGCACGTCGCTCTCGGCCACGCCAGCCCCAGTCAGGAGAATCAAGGCAAACCCGCACAGCAAAACGGAAAACAGCTTGCGTTTCATTGTCCTTCCTCCTTGTTTTCAAGGTCGCTCCCGGCAGCTCCGCGCCAAAAGGCGGGACACCGCCGGGGATCAGCCTTCCGCCGCAGCTCTGCGCGCTCCACACACCCAAGCACAGGGCGGCCCGCAGAAGGGCGAGGCTATAAAAAAACAAAAGTAACTGTCTGTAACTTTTGTAACCATATTGTAACCGATTCGCAGGTATCCTTTCAAGGGCAATATTGCCCAGAGTTTTCTTCTCCCTTTTGGTGGTTTTCTATGAAGGAAACGAAAAATCCGGCATGTTTTGTAGACATAAGACCTATCCGTCTCTTTTTTCTCCCTCCGCTCCCCTTGTGTGGACGCCCCCCGGCCGTCCCGCTCCCGGTCTGAAAAGAACTTCAGGAAATCTATAAAGTCTATTGCATTGCCCCGTCGTTTATGCTATATTTATAGCATATTAACGCCGCTTTTATGTCGAAGGGCCCGGTCTGCCTTATCCCGTTTCCGCCCGCGCGGCCCCGTTCATGCTGTAAAAGTCTCCTTCAACCCGCCTTCTATCCCATTCTCTCTATACAGACAAGGGCCCCCGCCATGCAGGCGGGGGCCCTTGTCTGAGACTGTCGAAAAAGCCTTTTCGATAAGCTGAGATGATCGAAGCCCTTACTCCAGCGGTCTGAAAGCGGAGGCGGGACGGCGGCAGATGGGGCACACAAAGTCCTCGGGCAGGGTATCCCCCTCGTAGATAAAGCCGCACACGGTGCAGACAAAGCCCTTGCGGGGTGCGCTCTCCTGCTTCTCCTCCGCCTTTACTCCGTGGATGTCGTCCCAGAGGGTCTGGGCCAGCTCCTCCAGCTCCTTCTCCTGCCCGGGGGCCAGCGCGGACTTCAGGGTGACCATGCCGTCCAGAATGCGGAAGCTCTCCAGCTTCTCCAGCAGGCCTCGCATGAGCTTTCCGCTCGCCGGCGCCCAGGAGCCGTTCTGGATCAGGGCCACCGTGCGGTTTCTCAGACAGTGGGCCGCGATGTCGTGGAGCAGGGTCTCCATGGTGATAAAGATGCCGTTGTTGTAGGTGGTGGAGGCAAAGACCAGATGGCTGTACTTAAACGCCTCGGACAGCACATAGGAGGGGTGGGTGACCGACACATCGTACAGGGCCACGGGCACGCCCTTCTCCCGCAGGCGGGCAGCCAGAATGGTGGCCGCCGTCTCCGTTCCGCCGTAGACCGAGGCGAAGGCGATCATCACACCCTGCACCTCCGGCTCATAGGCAGCCCACTTCTGATACTTATCCAGGATGTAGTCCAGGTCCTTTCTCCACACCGGACCATGGAGGGGGCAGATCATGCGGATGTCCAGCCCGGCGGCCTTCTTCAGCAGGGCGGTCACCTGGGGGCCGTACTTTCCCACGATGTTGGTATAGTACCGCCGGGCCTCATCGATGCAGTCCCGGTCAAAGTCCACCTCGTCGGCAAACAGCACGCCGTCCAGAGCGCCGAAGGTGCCGAAGGCGTCGGCGGAAAAGAGGATCTTCTCCGTGGACTCGTAGCTCACCAGCACCTCGGGCCAGTGCACCATGGGGGCCGCCACAAAGGTGAAGGTGTGCCGCCCGGTGCAGAGAGTCTCCCCCTCCTTCACCGGCAGCAGCTTTTTGGGGGTGACCCGGTGGAACTGGCGGATCATGTTCACTGCCATGCCGCTGCACACCACAGTGGCCTCCGAGTGGCGGGCCAGCAGCTCCCCCAGTGCGGCGGCGTGGTCGGGCTCCATGTGGTGGACGACTACATAGTCCAGGGCGCGGCCGTCCAGCAGGTGCTCCACATTCTCAAAAAACTGCCCCTGAACAGACTGGTCGACGGTATCCAGCAGGACGGTCTTCTCGTCCAGCAGCAGGTAGGAATTGTAGGACATCCCCCGGGGCACGGGATGAGTACTTTCAAACAGGGGGTGGCGCCGTTCGCTGGCCCCCACCCAGAACAGATCGTCAGCAACAGGGCGGACACAATACATAGAAAAAACTCCTTTCCCAAGAAAAGCAACTGCCCGCATTATAGCACATTCTCAGTCCCCTGTCTGCCCCTGAAGGAAAAATTCGCGATTTTCCCCTTCTTCCCCAAGAAGAAGGATTGACAAACCGCCGGGGCTATGATAAGATAACACTCGCTTTATGAAGAGACCCGGAGAGATGTCCGAGTGGTTTAAGGAGCCGGTCTTGAAAACCGGTGACTCGCAAGAGCCGTGGGTTCGAATCCCACTCTCTCCGCCACTTTATCTTCTCTCAACTGAATATCTTGCAGAACGTAGCACTTGCAGAAGTACCCAAGTGGCTATAAGGGGCTCCCCTGCTAAGGGAGTAGACCGGGAAACCGGTGCGAGGGTTCGAATCCCTCCTTCTGCGCCAAAATGTAAAACCCAGCAGTTTCAATAACTGCTGGGTTTTTCTTACTCTCCCAAGGCTTTCGGGCGTTCGCTTATCCTGCCTTGCCTTCTCTTTTTTTTGCCTAGCTTTTGCGAGTTTTGCGCAAAAATTACGGATGAAATGCGACCAATTTGTGACCGATACTCCAACCCCACAAAATTTTTTATTTATTTTGCAATTCCCTCTTGCTTTACGCCAATATTAAGGGCACACCATAGCGGTGTGCCCTCTCTTTTTACCCCATCAGCGCCTTCCTCGTCGCCGGGCCGCAGCTGCCGTCCACTTCCAGCCCCGCGCTCACCTGATAGGCCATCAGGGCCTCCTTGGTTCCCGGGCCAAAGCTGCCATCCACAGAACAGGGAAAGCCCCGGTCGTTCAGCCCCCACTGGAGCCACTTCACGTCCTTGCCCCGTTTCCCCTTCGTCAGCGTCCGCGTGGGCACGGGATACGGGTTTCCCCCGAAGGTCAGCACCGTGCAGATCCGCCGGTTGCCCACCGTGCATACGGGGGTCTTGCCCCCCGCCCGCAGGATGGTGCTGCCGCCCCCGTCCAACTTGATGGCCTCCCGCAGCCCCAGGGCAGCCAGCTTTTTGGCCCCCTCGCCGCTGGCGATCAGGTTGCCCGTGGTGGTCCTGAGTGCCACCACCGTGATCTTGCTCCGGTCCTGGCCGTACCCGGCAAAGATGTGCCAGGTGGCGTACAGGCTGGACGCCTCCCAGCCCTGAGCCTTTGCGGTGGCCCAGCT
>CAKUHV010000125.1 GCA_934659445.1 uncultured Oscillospiraceae bacterium
GGGACGTGGTATGCTCTATGTACCGGGCCCGATGGGCCCGTGGTATACTGCACTTGACCTGATCTGCACCGGAGGGGGCTTTTGAATGGAGATCACGCTGGAAATGGTGGAGCAGCTGCGGCAGCACGCGCCCGTCAGCTATGCCCAGGCCAAGCAGGCTCTGGAGCATACCGGCGGCAACCTGCTGGACGCCGTCATCTATCTGGAGGAGACCGGGGCCATCCCCCGGGCGGAGGAGTGCTATACCTCCACCCGCCCGCAGGGGCAGAGCCAGACGCCGCCCCGGCCCGCCATTCCCCCCGCCGAGGAGGAGCAGCAGCGTCAGCCCCGGGGTCTGCGCCATCTGCTCCGCCGGGCCCGCTTCTGGCTGATCGACAACGAATTTGAGATCTGGCGCCGGGAGCAGCCCATCACCTCGTTGCCCCTGCTGATCCTGATCCTTCTGCTGATCTTCGCCTATGCCGTGGTCATCCCCCTGCTGGTCGTGGGACTGTTCCTCGGCTTCCGCTACCGGTTCTCCGGCCCCGATCTGGAGCGGGAGTCCATCAACAGCGTCATGGGCTCCGTGGCGGACACCGCCGCCGACGTGGGGCGGCAGGTGATGGATGAGATCAGCCGCCGCAGCGGCCACTCGGACGGGGAGGGGAAAGAATGAACGAGCATATCCTGCTGGTAGAGGACGACGAGAAGCTCTCCCGCATGGTAGAGCTGGAGCTAAAATATGAGGGCTACGCCGTCACCCGGGCATATGACGGCCGCTCCGGTCTGGAGCAGGCCCTGTCCGGACCCTGCGATCTGGTGCTGCTGGACATCATGCTGCCCCAGCTGTCCGGGATGGAGGTGCTGCGCCGCCTGCGGCGGGAGAAGCCCCTGCTGCCCGTGATCATGGTCACCGCCCGGGACAGCGTGACGGACAAGGTGTCCGGTCTGGACTCCGGGGCCGACGACTATATCACCAAGCCCTTCGCCATTGAGGAGCTGCTGGCCCGCATCCGCACCGCCCTGCGCCGCCGGGGCGGCGGGGAGGAAACGACCCATGTGCTCTCCGCCGGGCCGCTGACACTGGACCCCGACCGCTACGAGGTGGCGGTAAAGGGCCAGCCCGTGTCCCTGACCAAGAAGGAATTCGACCTGCTGCGCTGCCTGCTGGAAAACAAGGGCCGGGTGATGTCCCGGGAGATGCTGCTCAACAGCGTGTGGGGCTTCGACTTCGTGGGGGAGACCAACTCCGTGGACGTATACATCCGCTTTCTGCGCAGCAAGCTGGACGACGCCTTCGGCCTGAAGCTGATCCAGACCGTGCGGGGCGTGGGCTATGTGATCCGGGAGGAATGATATGGACCGCTCCAACCGATTCCGCCGCCCCCCTTCCTCCGATCCCGTGGGGGCGGTGCGCTCCTCCATCGCCAATCGGCTGAACGCCAGCCTGTTTCTGCGGCAGCTGGGCTTTTTCCTGCTGCTGGATCTGGTGCTGGGGGCCATCCTGCTGTGGGGCGTGGTGTTCTACGCGGAGAACCGCTGCGCCGATGTGGCCGCTCTGGTGGAGCAGCGGGGGGTGCCCACGGCGGACACCCTGGTGTGGATGCAGGCCAGCGACTACACCATCGCCCCCCTGGACCGGGCTCCGGAGGGGCGCACCGTCCCCCCTCTGCCCTTCCTGTCTGCCCGTCCGGAGCTGGCCGGCGCCCTGCGCAGCTGGGATCTGGGGGCATACTACCGGGCGGAGCTGTACCACGCCGATCAGGCCTATGCCATCACCGTAGAGCTCTACCCCGTCGCGGCGGCGGCAAAATGGGTGGCTCTGGCCCTGCTGCTGTGGCAGGCTCTGGCCCTGCTGTCCGCCCCCCTGCGGAACAACCGGGCCATCAAAACGGTGCTGCGCCCCATTCAGGAGCTCACCGCCGCCACCGCCCGGCTGAACGACGCCGCCCTCACCTCCCGCCGGGGGCTGGAGGATCTGGCGGGAGAGCTGGACAAGATCAACGCCGCCCATCTGGACAGCCGCATCGACGCGGAGCACGCCCAGAAGGAGCTGCGGGCCCTGGCCCAGGCCATCAACGCCATGCTGGAGCGGCTGAACGCCGCCTACAGCGCTCAGGCCCGCTTTGTCTCTGACGCCAGCCATGAGCTGCGCACCCCCATCGCCGTGATCCAGGGCTACGCCGCTCTGCTGGACCGCTGGGGCAAGGACGACCCGGAGGCCCTTCAGGAGTCCATCACCGCCATCCGCAGCGAGGCCGCCGCCATGGAGGAGCTGGTGGAGCAGCTGCTGTTCCTGGCCCGGGGGGACAACGACACCCAACCGGTGAAGTGCCGCCCCGTAGAGCTGACCGCCCTGCTGGAGGAGGTGCTGCGGGAGGAGGAGATGATCTGCCCCGACCGGGTGTTCCTGTCCCAGTGGGAGGACCGGCCTGTGGTGGCCGAGGCCGATCAGGGGCTGATCAAGCAGGTGCTGCGGGTGCTGACGGACAACGCCGTCAAGTACAGCGCCCCGGGCAGCCGCATCTGGCTGCGCCTGTCCCTCTGGCAGGGATACGCCCGGATCACCGTTCAGGACGAGGGCATGGGCATCGCCCCGGAGGGGCTGCCCCATGTGTTTGACCGCTTCTATCGCACGGACCGCTCCCGGGACCGCCGGACGGGGGGCACCGGCCTGGGGCTGGCCATCGCCCTGTGGATCGTCCGGCGCCACGGCGGCTGGTTCGAGGTGGCCTCCCGGGAGGGGTTAGGCTCCCGGTTCACCTTTTTCCTGCCCCTGGCCCCGGCCCAGCAGCTCCCGCAGGCCGATGAGGACGAGAAAGCCGCCGAATAGCTTCCGCAGCAGGTCGGCCTCCAGCCCCGTGGCCGCCCAGGCGCACAGGGCGGCGCAGGTCAGGCCCGACGCGATGCAGGGCAGCAAGGCCTTCTTCTCCACATAGCCGTTTTTGATGTGGGCAGGCAGGGCCAGCAGCCCAGCCGGGAGAAAATACAGCAGATTGATCCCCTGGGCCAGGTGCTGGTCCACCCCGGCCACCGCTGTCAGATACACCAGCAGCAGCGTCCCGCCCCCCACGCCGAAGCCGGACAGCACCCCCGTGGCCGCCCCCACGGCCAGAGGGATGAGCCAGCCCGTCACAGGATGCACCTGGCCCCGCCGAAGATGAGCAGCGCCCCGAAGATGCGCTTGAGCCACGGCAGGCGGACGCCCCTGAACCATTTTCCCCCGGCCCAGCCGCCCGCTGCCCCGCCCAGCACATAGGGCAGGGCGGCCGCCCAGTCCATGTCCCCCCGGAACAGATAGATCCCCACGGACAGGGCGCACAGGGGCAGGATCACCGCCACCGAGGTGGCGAAGGCACGGCGCTGGTCCATGCCGCACCACCCGGCGAGCAGGGGCACCAGCACAGAGCCTCCCCCGCCTCCGAAAAAGCCGTTGGCCGTCCCGGCCAGCGCCCCGCACAGCCAATATCCGCCCGTTTTCTTCACAAAAAACGCCCCCTTTCCGGATTAGTGTTCCGAAAAGGGGGCTTTTTATGTGCCGCCTTACTCCGCCAGTTTGTCCAGCAGGGCGGCCAGCTCGGCCAGCTTCTCGTCGGGCTGGTCGCTCTCCATGGCCTGCCGCACGCAGCAGTCCATGTGGGATTTCAGGATCATGCGGTTGGCCTTACTGAGGATGGACTGGGTGGCCATCAGCTGGTTGGACACGTCCAGACAGTAGCGGTCCTCCTCTACCATCTTCAGAATGCCGTCGATCTGGCCCCGGGCGGTCTTCAGCAGCCGGGTCACCTGGGCGTGATCCGCCTTCATTTGACCGACACCACCTCATAGCCGGCCCCGGTCACGGCGTCGGCCAGCGTCTTGTCCTCCACGGGGCCGGACAGCGTCACCGCCGCCTTGCCGCCTTCCAGGTCCACCTTTACAGCGCTGACGCCGGGCACGGCGGCCAGTGCCTTCTCCACATGGGCCTGACAGTGGGCACACATCATGCC
>CAKUHV010000126.1 GCA_934659445.1 uncultured Oscillospiraceae bacterium
GGTCAGACCGTGCTGAAAAAGCTGGAGATGACCGACGTGAACGTCCTGTCCCCCATCGAGGCCCTGAACCTGCTGGCGGAGCTGAAGGAGGACCTGCGGGGGTAATCCCGGGCGGCCACATGGGGCCGCCCCTACAATGCACACCATCCGTTCATCGCATCCCGTAGGGGCCGCCCCGTGTGGCGGCCCGCGGAATTAAATACCTCCCTCCCACCCGTTTTTGGTATAGGGGGTTCCGCCCCCTATAACCCCCATGGCCCGATGTGGGCATCGGGCCCTACGGTAAAGCACCGTAGGAACGCCACCTTCCCCCCTGTGGGGGACGGCTTGACGCTGGCCCATTTAGCCATTCAAAATCCCTATTTTCATTTCCAATTCGTATATCAACCCACATATATAACAGATCGTAGAGGTATCCTATGCCGGAAATTCAAATTCTTCCCTCCCATGTGGCCGACCTGATCGCCGCGGGCGAGGTGGTGGAGCGCCCCGCCAGCGCCGTGAAGGAGCTGGTGGAGAACGCGGTGGACGCCGGCGCGTCCAAGGTGGTGGTGGAGGTGAGCCACGGGGGCATGACCTTCCTCCGGGTGACCGACGACGGCCGGGGCATCCCCGCCGAACAGCTGCCCCGGGCCTTCCTGCGCCACGCCACCAGCAAGCTGCGCACGGAGTACGACCTGGAGGCCATCGGCACTCTGGGCTTCCGGGGGGAGGCACTGGCCGCCATCTCCGCCGTGTCCCGGATGCAGGTCATGTCCCGCACGGAGCAGGCCCCCATGGGGGCCGCGCTGGCTCTGGAGGGGGGCGTCCCCGGGCAGGTGGAGGAGACCGGCTGTCCTCTGGGCACCACCATGGTGGTGCGGGATCTGTTCTACAACACCCCCGCCCGGCTGAAGTTCATGAAAAAGGACGCGGCGGAGGGGGCGGCGGTGTTCGCCGCCGTCCAGCGTCTGGCCCTGTCCCACCCGGAGGTGTCCTTCAAGTTCATCCGGGACGGAAAGCAGGAGCTGCTGACCCCCGGGGACGGCAAACTGGAGTCCGCCGTCTACGCCGTGCTGGGCCGGGAGCTGGCTCTGGGCCTGCGGCCGGTGCAAGCCAGTGGGGAGGAGATGTCCGTCTCCGGCTTCGTGTCCATGCCCGCCTGCTGCCGGAACAGCCGGAACTGGCAGTTCTTCTTCGTCAACGGTCGGTATGTGAAATCCCGCCTGATGATGGCCGCCCTGGAGGAGGCCTATGCCAATCAGAAAATGGTGGGGAAATACCCCGCCTGTGTCCTCCACCTGCGGACAAAGCTCAATGCCGTGGACGTGAACGTCCACCCCGCCAAGACGGAGATCAAGTTCGGCGCCGAGCGGCAGGTGTTCTCCGCCGTGTACCACGCCGTGCTCTCCGCTCTGGAGGCCGACCGCAGCCGCCCCGCCGCCGTGCTGGACAGGCCCGCCCGCCGGGACACGGTGACCCCCCATCAGACCACCCTCATCCCCCCTGCTCCCACTGTGCGTCCGCCGGTGGTGCAGGTGCACGATTCCACCTATCGCCCCGCCCCCAAGGCGGAGCCCCCCCGATACACCCCCGAACCCGCGGCGATCCAGCGCCCGACCATTTCTCCAGCGGCTCCCCCGCCCCGGCAGGAGCCCGTTCAGGCCCCTGCAGCCCCCGAGGTAAAGCCCGCCCCGGCGCAGGCCGTCCCCGAGCGCAGAGCAGAGCCGGTGACCGCCGCTTCTCCGGCCCCCATGCCCGGGCCTGAGCCGGTCCCCGCCGCCCCGGAGCCCGCCCCCTGGCGGGTGGCCGGCGAGGTGCTGAACACCTATATCATCGTGGAGCAGGGGGACGCGGTGTTCTTCATCGACAAGCACGCCGCCCACGAGCGGATGAATTTCGACCGCATGAAGGCGGCGGGCTACACCCCCATGTCCCAGACCCTGCTGGTCCCCGCCGTGTGCCGTCTGGACCCCCGGGAAGAGGCCGCGCTGCTGGAGCAGCTGCCCCTGCTGGAGGAGTTCGGCTTTCAGGCGGAGGATCTCAACGGCGCGCTGATCGTCCGGCAGGCCCCGGACTATCTGGACGTGGAGGACATCCCCGGCACCCTGTCGGAGCTGGCAGGCAGACTGATGACCGGCGGGCGGCTGGACCCCGCCGCCGCCCGGGACGAGCTGCTGCACACCATGGCCTGCAAGGCCGCCATCAAGGGCGGCTGGAAGACCAGCCTGCCCGAACTGGAGCGGGTGGCTCAGGCCGTTATGTCCGGGCAGGTGAAATACTGCCCCCACGGCCGCCCCGTGGCCATCGAGCTGACGAAAAAAGAGCTGGAGAAGCAGTTCAAAAGAATTTAATTTCCCACCCGCCCCCCAATTTTGGTATAGGGGGTAAACCCCCTATGACCCCCAGGCGGCCACAGGCCGCCCCTATAATACAGACAACATCCGTTCACCATATCCCGTAGAGGCCGGTGTCCTCACCGGCCCGCGGACGGGGGATATTTCGCCCCCGGGCGAGGTACTTTCCATGGATGGAAAGTACCCAAAGATCCCCGGGTCGTCGTCCTCACAAAGTCCGCTGCGCTCAGGACGCCCAGGTGTGGGCATCCCTCGCTGCGCTCCCTTGCTCGTCCTCTCCCAACCACGACCACTACGTTGGGTCGTGGTTGGGTTCCTGGGGGCTCCGCCCCCTATGATTTCCGGACCCAAAGCGCACGTTCGGAAAACGGTCTAAATTTGTTCGGCGCGGGCATGAACTTGGGGCCGCTGCGTCCTCCGCCCGCTGCCGCTCACATCTATCAACTTCACGTTTCCCCTCTTTTCCCCCTCGCGCCTCTCGTATGCCTTGCCTTTCCGACTGCGTTAGGTTCGTTCCTCGCTCCATGTAGGGCCCGATGCCCCATCGGGCCATGACACGTATCAATAACGCCCCCTCATCCGTCATCGCCTACGGCGATGCCACCTTCCCCCCTGGGTGGGGACGGCTTTACGGGCGGCCTGTGGCCGCCCGGGGGTGTGGGGGTGAAACCCACACACGGGGGCAGGGCCCCCGGGAACCCATTTATGACCCAGCGTCAGCGGTCATAAATGGGAGAGTCGGAGCAAGGGAGCGCAGCGAGGGATGCCCACACCTGGGCGTCCTGAGTGGAGCGGACTTTGTGACGACGAGGTGGGTGGGTATCAAATCAAGGAGGTCCCCTATGCAGCTGACATGGTCCTATCTTCTGGCCCAATACGGCAAAGCTCGCGGCGGCATATTCTTCGGCGGCGACGGCGATAAATTCGACGGCCAGCTGGTGCTGGAGCAGGGGGACAAGTCCCCCCTGCTGGTGCTGCTGCGGCAGGTGGCCTCCGGCCGGTATGTAAACAACCAGCTGACCGCCCGCACCAGCGTGCGCCTGAACGGCGCGTACAAGCTGGATATCCGGCCCAGGGGGCTGACTGGCTCCGGCTATCAGGCCATTATGGGTCTGGCCGGGCAGAGCCGGGACTACGGCTGCCCCGAGGCCACCCAGGGCCGGATCATCGCCTCCAACGACCAGGCTCTCACCCGGCAGGTGCTGGGCTCCCTTGAGCTGCGCCTTGCTCTGGAGCGGCAGACCGGCGAGCAGCTGCGGGTGTGTCCCGACGTCCGGGGGGAGGGCTGGCATCTGGTGGAGGTGGACCGGAAGGATTTCGACTCCGGCCTGAAGGACGGCCCCTGGCCGCGGGATGCCATTCTGAACGACAGCCCCTACCACACCGACGCCGACCGGGCGGTCCTGTTCCGGGCCGCTCAGACGCAGTTTGACGAAGCCATGACCGGCTTTCTGGACCTGCTGACGGCGGCCGGGGACGCCCTGGCAGTCTGGAGCGGGGTCATTAGCGGGCGGTAAATCGCAGGGCGGCAAGGGCAGAGCCCTTGCCCTACGGAATGTTCTATCTCCCGTGCGTAGGGCGCGACGACCCGGCGCGCC
>CAKUHV010000127.1 GCA_934659445.1 uncultured Oscillospiraceae bacterium
GTGCAGGTGCTGCTGAACGTGGGCATGTGCCTGTACGTGACCCCCGTGGTGGGGCTGACCCTGCCCTTCATCAGCTATGGTGGGTCCTCCACCCTGACGCTGTTCATCGCCATGGGCATCGTCTCCGGCATCAAGATGCGCCCTCTGCCCAGCTGGCTGAAGGACCGCAGCGAACTGTGACCTTCCCTGTCTGCTCTCCCCGCCCGGGGCCATTCGGCCCCGGGCATTTTTTACATTTTGACTTGTAATTTGGCCGGACGCATAGTATACTGAATGTGCCACACAACTTTATATTTGTCATTTGGGCGAGTGTGCGTTTTTACTTCGGTAAAAATGCAGGCTCTGTTTTGACATTCGCTTGAATGACAAAAGTTGTGTGGCAGCAATTGGAGCCTGCGTTTTTCGGTGCGCAGCTTCATGCTGCGCACTTTTTTATTGCCCAAAAGACGAGAAAGACAAGGAGGAACCACGATGGAAGGTCAGGAACTGCTGGACTACGTCAAGGAGGTAAAGGAGCTGGAGGCGGCAGTCTACGCCAACGAGCAGATGTGCCGTGAATTCCCGGGGAAAGCGAAACAGAAAGAACCGCATCGCCCGGTGCTGGCAGGGCTGGAGGACGAAACCAGACCGAGCAGATCAATACCCGCAGCGGCTTTGAGAAAGCGCGCCGAAGAGGAGCAAAGTAAAGGCTTAGCGCTTATCATTGTGGGAATCGTTTGCCTGCTGATTGGGATCGCTCTCATCGGTGTCTCAGCTTCTCTGAACAGCTTCTCTTTCTTGATCTTTCTGCTATGTATATTGTTCCTTGTTGTAGGTGGAGTTTCCATCAAGAATGGTGCCACTCAAAGAAGTTCAGCAAACCTTAAGGCCGACTTGGAAATCGCGCGGGAGATCAGATTTCTAACCGAGATCGACCAGATCATCGAGCGCAACAACGAGAAAAAGAGCGCTTATAATGCGGCGATGGCTGAGTATACTAAGAAAAAGGACGAATACGACGCGATGCGCGGGAGCCAGCTCAGCCTGCTCACGGAGGCCGGAACGGCCCTGCGCACGGCCCGGGACACCCTCTACCAGATGGACGTCATCTACCCCAAGTACCGCAATATCGTGGCGGTGTCCAGCATTTACGAGTATCTCGCCAGCGGCCGGTGCAGCCGGCTGGACGGCCCGGACGGGGCCTACAACCTGTACGAGATGGAGCTGCGGCAGAACATCGTGATCGGCCAGCTGTCGGCCATCAGCGGCAACCTGGAGCAGATCAAAAACAACCAGTACACCCTGTATCAGGACCTGCTGACCGCAAATCACCAGTCCTTCGAAATGCTCTCCGACATCAGCGACAGCGCCAAATACAGCGCCTACAGCAGCGAAGCCACGGCCAAGAACACGGAAGCCCTCAAGTTCAAGGCCTATTGGGACCACGCCAACCGCAGGCATTGACCGGCAAACGCCCGGGGCCATTCGGCCCCGGGCGGTCTTTTTCTCCAAACCACTGGAATTCGGACAGGACTTGTGGTAATATAAAATGATCGTATGTGCGCAAATTTTCAGTGAGGTGATCTCCTTGACTACATTGATGGCGGCCTTTTTAGGCTTTGTCCAGGGGGTGGCGGAGTTCCTGCCCATCTCCAGCTCCGGCCACCTGTCCCTGCTGCAGCACTTCTTCGGCCTGGAAGAGGTGGACAATCTGTTCAACATCCTGCTCCACTTCGCCACCCTCATCGCGGTGTGCGTGGTCTATTGGAAGGACATCGTGGAGATGATCGTGGAGTTCTTCCGGGGCATCGCCGCCCTGTTCACCCGCCGGGGCGCCCGGGAGACCGACCGCCCCCCCGAGGGCCGGCGGCTGGTGCTGCTGGTGATCCTGGCCACCCTGCCGCTGGTGCTGGTGCTGCCCATCGACAGCAAGATCGAGGCCCTGGGCAGCAGCCCGGTGTTCGTCTCCGCCGCCCTCATCGTCACGGGCTTTATCCTGTTCTTCTCCGACCGGATGGCCCGGGGCCGCAAGAACGCCCGCACCGCCACGGTGGCGGACGCCCTGCTGGTGGGCCTGGCCCAGGCGGTGGCCACCGTGCCCGGCCTGTCCCGCTCCGGCTGCACCATCTCCGCCGGGCTGCTGCGGGGCTTTGACCGCAAGTTCGCCGTCCGCTTCTCCTTCCTCATGTCCCTGCCGGCGGTGCTGGGGGCCACCCTGCTGAAGGTGGTCAAGACCGTTAAGGACGGCGGCATCGACACCGCCCTCCTGCCCAAGTACCTGCTGGGCATGGTCATCGCCGGTGTGGTGGGGTACTTCTCCATCCGTCTGGTGCAGACCCTGGCGGACAAGGGCAAATTCGGGCGCTTCGCCTATTACTGCTGGATCGCCGGCGCGGTGGCGCTGGTGTCCGCGCTGATCTTTGGCTGATCGGAGGCACTGAACCATGGCTTCACAGAAGAAAACCAATTCCAACTCCAAAAGCGGCAAGGGCGCGTCCGGCTCCGGCCAGAAGAGCCGCAGCCGCAAGTCTACTCCCGCGCCCCAGGCCAAGCCCGTCCGGCGGGAGGTGGGGGGCATCGTCTGCCTGCTGCTGGGCTTTTTCGGGTGCATCACCTATTTTAATGTGGACGCCCTGTTCATCAACTGGTTCCGGGACCTGCTGCGGGGCCTGGCCGGCTGGGGCGGGTACGCCTGGCCGGTGATGCTGCTGGTGGCGGCGTGGATCCTGCTGTTCCACAGAGGCCGCCCCGTGCGTCTGCGGCTGGCCTGCGCCCTGCTGTTCCCCCTGCCCCTGGGGGCGGCGCTGCACCTGTTCCTGTGCAGGGCGGCCTACGAGTGGGGCTGGCCCATCGTGGCCCAGCTGTGGAAGGACGGCGTGGCCGGGACCTCCGGCGGCGCGGTGTCCGGCCTGCTGGCCGAGGCGTTCAAGGCCGTGTTCAGCAAGGTGGGTGCGGCCGTGGTGTTCATCGTGCTGGTGATCCTGATGCTGCTGGGGGCCTTCAACCGCACGGTGGCGGGGGTGATCTCCGCCATGAAGGAGCGCTCCGCCAACCGGCCCCAGTACGAGCCGGAGCCCGAGCCGGAGAAATCCCCCAAGCCCGAAAAGCCCGCCCGCGGCAAGAAGCCCGTGAACATTGACATCCCCGTGGACGGTGACCCCACCGCCAAGGAGCCCACCCGCCCGGTGACTACCGTGCGCAAGAAAAAGCTGTTCGACACCGTGCCCGGCGTGGCCGTGCCCGACCAGGTGCTCACCGACCAGGTGACGCCCAATCTGGAGCCCGCCGCCCCCGAGTACGAGGCCGCCCCCGACATCTCCCCCGTGCAGGACAGCAGCTTTGTGGACCTCATCGACACCACCCCCGTGGCCCCTGCCCCGGCCCCCGCGCCGGAGCCGGAGCCCATCGCCCCCCCGGTGATCCGGGAGCCGGCGGTGACCCCTCCGGCGGCCAAGGCCCCCGAGCCCGACCCCCAGGAGCAGGTGGCCCGGGAGATCGAGCAGTCCATGGAGCAGGAGATCCCCGCCTACCGCTACCCGCCCCTGTCCCTGCTGAAGGTGGGCTCCGCCTCCGCCGCCGCCGCGGACGACGAACTGCGCACCAACCGCCAGCGGCTGCAGGACACGCTGGTGTCCTTCGGCGTGGACGCCCACATCAGCGACGTCACCCGGGGCCCCTCCGTCACCCGCTATGAGCTGGAGCTGGAGCAGGGCGTGAAACTGAACAAGCTGACCAACCTGTCGGACGACATCGCCCTGGCCCTGGGGGCCTCCGCCGTCCGGGTGGCCCCCATCCCGGACAAGATCTCCACCGTGGGCATCGAGGTGCCCAACCGCCAGGTGAGCCCCGTGGCCATCCGGGACGTGCTGGCCTCCCCCAACTTTCAGAGCAGCGCCTCCAAGGTGTCCTTCGCCGTGGGCAA
>CAKUHV010000128.1 GCA_934659445.1 uncultured Oscillospiraceae bacterium
GTATATCATTTGCCGCCGGTTTCGTCAATGAAAACGGGGGCGTTTTCCGCTAAAATAGGGGGGCGGTGCGGGGGAAAAGCTGTCAAAATCGTTGTCTTTTTCCGGGACCTGTGGTAAAATGACAGAAAACCCGGGCAAGAGCCCGGAGAGAATGGGGAGGAGAGCCCATGGATCATCAGTTTCGCAGCGTCGCCTTCGGCGGCTTTCATAAGCAGGATGTGCTGAATTTTGTAGAGAATACGGCCAAGGACCACGCCCAGCAGCTGCAGGAGCTGCAGCAGAAGCTGGAGGAGCAGGGCCGGCAGCTGGAGAGCGCCCTGAACGAGCGGGACAGCCTGCGCGCCCAGACGGAGCAGACCGGGGAGGAGCTGGAGCAGCTGCGGGCCCGGACGGAGGAGCTGACCGGACGGCTGGAGCGGGCAGAGAGCGACCGGGCCGACCTGAGTGCCCGGCTGGACGAGATGACGGAGAAGGCCGCCGGACTGGAGCCCGACGCACTGGCCTATCGGGAGCTGAAGGAGCGCACCGCCGGGGTGGAACTGGAGGCCCACCGCCGGGCCCAGGCCGTGGAGGACCGGGCGGCGGACCGGGCGGAGCAGGTGCGGGCCGGGGCGGCCGCCTGGCTGAAGGAGCTGGGGCAGGAGTATGATCGCCTGCGCACCCAGACGGAGACCACCGCGGCCTATGCCCGGGTGCAGCTGCAGCAGGCGGAGAACGCTCTGGATCAGCTCGGCGCCCTGCTGGGGGGACAGGCCGCCGCTCTGGAGCCTCTGAAGCGGCTGCTGGACGGTTGGAATGGAACTGCGGGAGCCGCAGAAGAATAAAATGGCGTGATGCCGGCCTTTTCGGGCGGGCGCCGAGATCGGGGAGCACAGGAGGGAGACGGCGTGAGCTGGCCGGAACTGTTTTTTGACGTGCTTGACATTTTAGAGGTCGTCTCCTTCGCCCTGTCCGGCGCCATGCTGGCGGTGAAGAAGCGCACGGATCTGTTCGGTGTGATCATCATCGGTATCGTCAGCGCCGTGGGCGGCGGTGTGACCCGGGATGTGCTGCTGGGGCAGGTGCCCCCGGCGGCCTTTACCGACAGCCGCTATGTGCTGGCCGCCGCCGCCACCTCGGCGGCGCTGTTCGCGGTGGCCCACTGGAAGAAGGAGATCTATCTGCGCCGCACTGATCTGGTGGATAAGGTCAACAACGTGGCCGACGCCATCGGCCTTGGGGCATTTTCCGTTACCGGCGTGCAGGCGGCGGTGACGGCGGGATACGGCGAAAACCTGTTTTTCGCCGTGTTTCTGGGGGTGATCACCGGCGTGGGCGGCGGCGTGCTGCGGGACATGATGCTGGGACAGGTGCCCTTCATTCTGGTCAAGCGGGTGTACGCCGTGGCGTCGATCCTGGGGGCGCTGAGCTACTATCTGCTGTGCCGGGCGGGAATGGCCCCGGCCATGGCCTCTGTGGCCGGGATCGCGCTGGTGTTCTGCGTGCGGATGCTGGCCACCCATTACCGCTGGAATTTTCCCAGGGCGATCTGACCGCATACAGCAGACACCCCGCGCCGCCTATTGGCGGCGCGGGGTGTTTTTCATAAGAGGCCCGCCGTGCGAAGGATGCGGCTGACGGTGTCGGCCCGCTCCGACCAGGCGGCCCGGCGGGCGTGCTCCATGCGCCGGGCGCGGACGAAGTCGGGGGCCTCCTCCATGGCGCGGCGGCACATGGCCAGGAACTCCTCTGGGCTGTGGGCGGCATACACCACATCGGGGAAGGACTCCACTGCGTCCGGCGGAAGAAGGGAGACGATGGGCCTGCCCGTGGCCAGATATTCGTACATCCGGGTGGAGACCACACCGCTGTACGCCTGATCCAGATGCAGCGGCTCCACCAGCACCTGACATTGGGCCAGGTAGTCGGGCACCTCCGTCAGGGGCACCGGCCCGGCCCGCCTTACGTTGGGCAGCTGCTCCAGCCGGGGCAGCAGGGGGGCGCCCCCGTCGGCCCCCAGCAGAAGAAAGGTCCAGTCCGGCTCCTGCCGGGCGGCGTAGAGGATGGGGGCCAGCTCCAGATCCTCCGTCAATGTTCCGGCGAAGGCGATCACCGGGCCGCCGCTCCGGCCCAGAGGGGAGGGAACGGCGGGGCGGTCTCCGCCGGAGAACAGGGGATAGGTGACCCCGTTGGGCAGCAGGGCGATGTTGTCCGAGCAGGGGGACAGGCGGTCGGCCAGCTCCGGCGAGGCGGCGAACACCACATCCGCCGCTCGGGCCAGACTGCTCTCCCACCGGGGGGGCAGCCCCTCCCAGTCCCGGGAGCAGTCGTAGACCAGTCCCGCGTGGGGGATGTGGTCCAGCAGCAGGGCGTGCATGGGATGGGTGGCCCACAGCAGAGGGGCGTCAAAGCGCAGCCGGGCAGCCGTCCGGGCAGCCAGCCACCCCCGGCGGTGGAGGGCCAGCTCCGTCAGCCGGGGCACGGCGGGCAGGGCCGGCAGTCCGCAGACCGTGATATTGGAACGCACCCGCCGCGGCCCGGAGGCGCTGTCAGGGGAGAGATACAGGATCTCCGCCTCCTTCAGGCGGGACATGAGCTGCTGTGTGCGGCCGGGACTGGAGCTCCAGGGCCGGTCGGAAAGGCAAAGAATCTGATTCAAAGGGATACCTCCTGGGACAGCAAAAAGTCCTTGCAGGGACAGAAAAGGGGGTGTATAATGCCCCGTACAAGGATTATACCCCCGACAGGCAGGGGGGTCAAGACGGAGGGAGCGCTTGCGGTGGCGGAATTATTTGCCGGGCTGGAGGGTCCGGCGCTGCTGTGGATACAGGAGAATCTGCGGGGGCCGCTGGACGAGCTGATCAGCGGATACACCCGGCTGGGCAACATCGGTCTGCTGTGGCTCGTTCTGTCTGCCGCCATGCTGCTGTGGAGGCCCACCCGAAAGGCGGGGGCGGCGGCCCTTCTGGCCATGCTTCTGGGCCTGCTGGTGACCAACGTGACCATCAAGCCCCTGCTGTCCCGGACCAGACCGTGGCTTGATGTGCCGGGGCTGGAGGCGCTGGTGGAGGAGCTGGACCCCAACTCCTTCCCCTCGGGGCACTCCTGCGCCGCCTTTGCCGCCGCCGTCAGCTGGCGGCGGGAGCTGCCCTGGAAATGGGCGGGACGGCTGGCGGTGGCGCTGGCGGTGTGTATGGCCCTGTCCCGGCTGTATGTGGGGGTGCACTACCCCACAGATGTGCTGGCGGGCTCGCTCATCGGCTGCCTGTGCGGCTGGTGCGGAGGAAAGCTGCTGGATAAGCTGGAGGAAATGCGAAAAAACAGAAATGGAGGAAGCTGCTGATATGTGGAAAGAGGTAGGCTATTACAACGGGAAGCTGGGCCCGCTGGAGGAGATGACGGTGCCTATGGGTGACCGCGCCCTGTACTTCGGCGATGGGATCTATGAGGCCACCTGTGCCGTGAACCGGGTGGCCTTCGCCCTGGACGACCATCTGGATCGGATGTACAACAGCCTGCGCCTGATGGAGATCCCGTTCCATATGGACCGGGAGCAGGTGAAGGCGGAGCTGCAGCGGGTGCTGGACGCAGCGGAGGAGGCCCCCTGTCTGTTCCTGTACTGGCAGATCTCCCGGGGCGTTTGTCCCCGCAGCCACCCCTTCCCCGGGGCGGAGGTGAAGCCCTCTCTGATGATCTACGCCAAGCCTGTCACCATGAA
>CAKUHV010000129.1 GCA_934659445.1 uncultured Oscillospiraceae bacterium
ACCAAGACCGGCTGCGACTCTCTGGCCATCGCCATCGGCACCAGCCACGGCGCCTATAAGTTCACCGCCGCCCAGTGCACCCGCAACGAGAAGGGCATCCTGGTGCCGCCTCCCCTGCGCTTCGACGTGCTGGAAGAGGTCTCCCGCCGTCTGCCCGGCTTCCCCATCGTGCTGCACGGCTCCTCCTCCGTGCCCCAGGACCTGGTGAAGATGATCAACGAGAACGGCGGCAAGATGCCCGACGCCATCGGCATCCCCGAGGATCAGCTGCGCCACGCTGCCGAGTTGTCCGTATGTAAGATCAACATCGACTCCGACCTGCGTCTGGCCATGACTGCCACCATCCGCCAGCACTTTGTGGAGCACCCCAGCGACTTCGATCCCCGCCAGTATCTGAAGCCCGCCCGCGCCGCCATCAAGGCTCTGGTGGCCCACAAGCTGACCGATGTTCTGGGCTGCGCCGGCAAGGCGTAACGCACTTCTTCTACCACAGGCCGCGTCCTTCAGGGACGCGGCCTGTTCTTTTTTCTCTCTCTTTTGCATAGGATAGGACACTCCATTGAAAAAGGGGGATCTTCATGCTCCTGCCCTATGACCGCACCCGGGCCGTACGGTACGCCCACCGCTGGGCCTATGGCCGCAACCCCCGATTCTATGATTACCAGGACCTGGGGGGCGACTGCACCAGCTTTGCCTCCCAGTGCCTGTACGCCGGGACAGGGGTGATGAACTTTACCCCTACCTTCGGCTGGTACTACCTAACCGCCAACGACAAGGCCCCGGCCTGGACAGGAGTGCCCTATTTTTACAACTTTCTGATCCGGCAGGAGCCCTCCCCCGGCCCCGCAGGCCGGGAGGCCCTGCCGGAAGACGTCCTTCCCGGCGACTTTGTGCAGCTGGACTTCGGCGCCGGGCAGTTCGGCCACACGCCGGTGATCGTTGAGGTAGGCCGCCCCGGGGTCCTGGATGAGATCCTGGTGGCCGCCCACAGTCAGGACGCGGATTGGCGTCCCGTCATCTCATACTCCTATGCGAACATCCGCTTTCTCCACATACTGGGGGCCTATCCCCCGGATATTCCGTAAAAAGCGCCGTGCTTCAAACGAAACACGGCGCTTTTGCGCTTTCAATATTACCAGAGGGCCGCTGAACAAACAGCTTGTCCAAACGGGGGACTCACAGGAAGTTGGCAAAGACGGACGCTCCTGCCACCGTCAAAACGCCGGAGACCACGATCGCCAGACTGCTCATTGCGCCCTCGGTCTCCCCCATCTCCATGGCCTTTGCCGTCCCCATGGCGTGGGACGCGGTGCCGATGGCGATGCCCTTGGCTACCTGATCGGTGATCCGCAGCAGGCGGCACAGGCCGGGGGCGATCATACTCCCGGTCAATCCAGTCACAATGATGGCCGCTACCGTTACGGTCACATGGCCGCCCAGCTCCTCCGACACCCCCATTCCAATGGCCGTGGTGATGGATTTCGGCAGCAGGGTGACGTACTCTGCATGAGACAGGCCGAACAGGGCGGCCAGCAGCAGGACGCTGACCAGAGTTGTGATGACCCCAGCTAGCACCCCCGCCAGCACCGCCGCCGCGTTGCGCCGCAGCAGGGTCAGCTTCTCATACAGGGGCACCGCCAGACACACTGTGGCGGGGGTGAGCAGGTAGCTGAGATACTTCGCTCCTGCGTTATAGACCTCGTAGTTGATATGGGCCGCGGTGAGCAGAGCGATGATCAGCACCGCAGAGATCAGCAGAGGGTTGAACAGGGGGCACTTTTTGAACCGCTTTTGCAGGGCTGTGCCCAGTCCGTAGGCACACAGACTGACCGCCACGCCGAAAAAGATGGAATGCTCAAAAAATTCGCTCATTTCTTCCCCTTTCTGCCCATCAGTGCCTGGGTGACCAGACCGGACACCGCCATGACCAGGAACGTGGTGCTTACAATAATGACCACATACGCCAGCAAATGGGGCCGCAGGATATCAAAGGCGGTCATCAGGCCCACCGTTGCCGGGATAAACATCATGGGCATGACCTCGATGAGAAACACCGCCGTCTCTTTTACATCGCTGACCCGCACGATTTTCAGGCACAGGGCCGCCAGCATCAGGAGCAAACCGTAAATGCTGGCCGGAACGGGCAGCGGGATCAGATGGTTCAGGACTTCTCCCGCCAAAGAAATGACAAGGATCACGCCCAACTGCTTCATGTACTTCAAAAGGAAAACACCTGCCTTGGAAAATGTCTTTTCATTCTACCCGGTCCGCCTTGCCCCGTCAATGGGCACAGTGCCGAAAGTAAAGCCCCCGGCCCGGTATAAATCGGGCCGGGGGCTGAGACTGTCGAAAAAGTAGTGGAACGCAGAGATACGGGAAGGAAGATAGTTACGAAAGACAAGGCCCGCAGGCCAGATTCGGCGGGCAGCCGACGCGAAGCTGAGGCAGCACCGCGCAAATGCGTCTTCACGCTTCGCCGGATCGTGCGGCGCTGCCCTTACATTCAGGAAAGCAGGATGCGGTCATTATCCAGCATACTGCCCGCCGCCTGACGGAAGCGCTCCAGCAGATCGGCCACCCCAAGGGCAGCCCGCTCCTGCCCGGCCACATCCAGAATGATGCCGCCCCGGTCCATCATGATGGTGCGGCTGCCGTGCTCCAGCGCCGACTGCATATTGTGGGTGATCATCATGCAGGTGATGTGATCCTTGGCCACGATCTCCTCCGTCAGAGCCAGCACCTTCTCCGCCGTGGCGGGGTCCAGGGCGGCGGTGTGCTCATCCAGCAGCAGCAGCTTGGGGGTGACCACCGTAGCCATCAGCAGAGTCAGCGCCTGCCGCTGGCCGCCGGACAGCAGGCCCACGGGCTGGGACATGCGCGTCTCCAGCCCCAGCCCCAGGCGGGACAGCTGCTCCCGGAAGCGCTCCCGGTCCGCCTTGGTGACCACGGAGAAGGGGGACATGCGCCCGTTGGCCCGGAGATAGGCCAGGGCCAGGTTCTCCTCGATGGTCATGTTGGGGGCAGTGCCCCGCATGGGATCCTGGAACATCTGCCCGATGAACTTGCTGCGCTTGTAGTCGGGCCACTCGGTCATGTCCATGCCGTCCAGCACCACCCGGCCGGAATCTGGCAGAAAGGCCCCGGAGATGGCGTTGAACAGGGTGCTCTTCCCCGCGCCGTTGCTGCCCAGAACGGTGACGAACTCCCCGTCCTTCAGGGTCAGGGACACGTCCCGCAGGGCGGTTTTTTCGTTGATGGTGCCGGGGTTAAAGGTCTTGGAAATATGGCTCAGCTCCAGCATGGTCATTTCCTCCCTTCCATAACAGAGGCGGACAGCTGACGGCGGCGGCGGTCAGCGCTGTGCTTCTTCTGCATATAAGGTCCCGCGATAGCCAGGGCCACGATGACGGCGGAGATCAGCTTCAGGCACTCGGCGGGCAGATTCAGCCGCAGGGCCACGGCGATGATCAGACGGTAGATGATGCTGCCGGCCACCGCGCCCACGATCTTGGCAGGGATGCCCCTCCGGCCGAAGA
>CAKUHV010000130.1 GCA_934659445.1 uncultured Oscillospiraceae bacterium
GCAGCCCTCGGCGGCCACGCGGTTCCAGTAGAAGGTGTCCGCAAATCTGTCGTCAAACAGGGCGTCGCTGTCGATGAAGTAGGGCGCATCGGCTGCCACTGTCGGGACTTTTAAGCCATCCTCCAACGTCGGAGCCGAGACGCTGACGGAAACCTCGTCGACCTTCACCGGCGGTGTGTATGCCGCAAACGCCGCTCCCGGCAGCAGGCTCAGGCTCAGGCACAGGGCCAGCAGAATGCCCATCACTCGTTTTTTCATCTAAACTCCTCTCTTTCCGGAGGCCAAATTTTCCAGAAGGGCCTCCACCCCGTCTGTATCATAGCACATGGCCGTCAAGAGATCTTTTTCGTTTCCTGTTTGTCCATGACTGTGCGGAAATGCCTTTACCTTTGTCCGGGAAGCCCTTATAATGGGATCAGCACAGGGCGGCCGGCGCCGCCGGGCGCAGGAGGGGCGGACGATGGAATTCAAGGACATTCTGAACGGCTTTATAGAGGAGCTGGACTGCTCCGGCCGGGAGCTGGCCCAGGCCAGCGGCCTTTCTCCGGCCACGGTCAGCCGCTACCGCAGCGGCGAGCGGACGCCGGAAAATCAGACCGACCGGGAGAAGCTGATCCGCGGACTGGCGGCGCTGGCCCGGGAGCGGGGGCTGGCAGGGCCGACGGAGGAGGACGTCGGGGCGGCCCTTGCCCCCCTTTTTCCCCCGGCGGGATGCGACATCGAGCAGCTGCGGGTCAATCTGAACGCACTGCTGTCCGCCCTGAGTCTGAGCGTATCCGATCTGGCCCGGGGGATCAGCTACGACCCGTCCTATCTCTCCCGCATCCGCAGCGGCCAGCGGCAGCCGGGGGATCCGGACCGGTTCGTCTCCGCCGTGGCGGGATATGTGGTGCGGCGATATGACACCCCCGCCCAGCGGCACATCCTGACGGAGCTGACCGGGGACGAGGGCGGGGAGGAACTGCTGCCCCGGCTGATCCGCTGGCTGGGCGGCCCCGGGGCCCGGCAGGTGGACGATGTGTCCGCCTTCCTGCGGCAGCTGGACGAGTTCGACCTGAACGAGTACATCCGCGCCATCCGCTTCGACCAGCTGAAGGTGCCCACCGCCCCCTTCCAGCTGCCTCTGTCCAAAACCTACTACGGCCTTGAGGAGATGCGCGCCGGAGAGCTGGATTTTCTGAAGGCCACGGTACTGGGCCGGTCGGACCGGCCGGTATTCATGTGCAGCGACATGCAGATGGACGACATGGCCCGGGACGAGGATTTTAAGAAAAAGTACATGCTGGGGCTGGCCATGATGCTGAAAAAGGGGCTGCACCTGAACGTAGTGCACAACCTGGACCGCCCCTTCGGGGAGCTGATGCTGGGCCTTCAGGGCTGGGTGCCCCTGTACATGACGGGGCAGATCTCCCCCTATTACCTGAAGGGGGTTCAGAACAACGTATACGGTCACTTTCTGAACGTTTCCGGCGCGGCGGCCCTGTCCGGGGAGTGTGTGGCCGGGGCCCACGAGAGGGGGCGCTATGAGCTGGCCAAGGGCGGCGAGGCGCTGAGCTACTATCAGCGGCGGGCGGACGATCTTCTGAAAAAGGCCCTGCCCCTGATGGACATCTGCCGGGAGGACCGGGCCAGCGTGCTGCGGGCCTTCCTGCTGGCGGATTGCCAGACCCCCGGCCCCCGGCGCAGGATGCTGGCCGCCCCGCCCCTGTGCACCCTGGCGGCGGACGACCTGACCCCCATTCTGGAGAAAAACGGCCTGTCCGAGGGGGAGCGGCAGCGGGTTCTGGAGTACGCCGATGCCCAGCGCCGGCGGATGCTGACCATTCTGTCTCACAGCCCGGTGACCGACTTCGTCCCCCGCCTGACCCGGGAGGAATTCGGGCGCTGGCCCGTCTCTCTGCCCCTGTCCGGGCTGTTCCCGGAGCGGGACGTGGTCTGCTCCTACGAGGACTATCTGCTGCATCTGGAGCGGACGGAGCAGTTCGCCCGGCAGCAGCCGGGGTACACCCTGCGCTTCTGGAACGGGATGTTCCGCAACCTGTCCATCGCCGTACATGCCGGCCAGTGGGCCATGGTATCCAAGGGCAAGTCCCCGGCCATCCACTTCGTCATCCGCTACCCCAAGCTGCGGGACGCCATCGAGGGGATCTTCCCGGAGGAGGAATGAATCCGCCCTGTGCTCCCGTTCCCGCCAAAACGGAGACGCAAAACAGGTACAAAAGAAAGAGACAACGCCCTCCGGCCTGAGGCCGGAGGGCGTTGAGACTGTCGAAAAAGCAGCAGCACGTATAGATACGGGAAGGAAGATAGTTACGAAAGAAACCCAGGAAGGGTGTCTTTCGTTTTTAATCATAAGATTTTGGAACTTTTCCAAAGTTTCAAAATCTTCTTCAGCTTGTCAAAAAGACTTTTTTGACAAGCTGAACGCCCTCCGGCCTGAGGCCGGAGGGCGTTGTGCTGCCGAAGGCAGATCAGTTGGCGACGACGATCCGGACCTTCTCGCCGATGGGGTCCACGTAGACGGTCAGGTCGCCGGAGAAGGCACGGCAGGCGCTCAGCCGGTCGGCGCCGGTGCTCTGGTCAAACCAGGTCCTGGTGACGGCCTTGTAGCACTCCACCCCGTCGGCCACCCGGTAGGTCTTGCTGCCGGAGCGCAGATAGGTGACACCCTCGGTCTGGAAGAAGTTGGAGGGGGAGACCTTTTTGATCTCCGTCAGCTCCACCAGAGAGGCCGCCTTGGGGGTGCCGTTGAAATCGCCGCCCATGGCCACGCCGCCGAAGCCGCCCTTCTTGTAGCTGAAGGCGCAGACATAGGTGGCGCTGCCGCCGTGGTTGGTGACGATCACCGTGGCGTTGCTGGACTCCAGTCCGCCGATGCTGCCGCCGGAGACGGGGGAGCCCTCGGTCAGGCGGCCGTAGGTATAGGCGTCGCCGGTGACGGACTTGAGCACGATGAAGTCCACCATGCCGGAGGTGTTCAGGTGGCAGCCCGCGATGTCTCTGGCGGCCACAACGCTGTCGGTGAGGGCGCTGAGCTGGACCTCCGCCATGGCGCTGCCCACCTGCTCATAGACCCGCACGGAGGGGAGGACCACCCGCTCGCCCAGGGTCATCCTGCTCACGTTGAAGTCGCCGCCAGCGGCGGAGGCCGCCTTGCTGACAGTGATGCGCCCCTTGCTGGAGGAGGAGACGGTGACCAGCTGCCTCTCCAGACTGTCGGAGCTGAGGGTGCCGGACAGCTTGATGGTGCCGCCGTCGGGCCGGAATACCGTAACGCTGCCGCTGTCGGCGATGCCAACGGCGGTGGAGCGGGCGGAGGACTTGGCCATGCCGGCCACCTTTCCGTCGGCGGTGAGCAGCAGGGTCACGATATCGCCCACACTGAAATCCCGGGTGGTATCCCAGGCGCTCTGCAGAACGTGGAACTCCTGTCCCAGAGCAGTGACGATCTCGGGGGCCTTGGCGTT
>CAKUHV010000131.1 GCA_934659445.1 uncultured Oscillospiraceae bacterium
GTACTCCTCCTATGGCAACCAGATCGGCCTGGCCACCGGCCATGTGGCCGAACTGTACCACCCCGGCTATGTGGCCAAGCGCCTGGAGTGCGGCGCGGTGGTGGGCGCGGCCCCCGCGTCCAATGTCCGCCGGGAGCGGCCCGCCCCCGGGGATGTGGTCATCCTGCTGGGCGGCCGCACCGGCCGTGACGGCATCGGCGGGGCCACCGGCTCCTCCAAGAGCCACAATCTGAAATCCCTGACCACTATGGCCAGCGAGGTGCAGAAGGGCAACGCCCCCGAGGAGCGGAAGCTCCAGCGCCTGTTCCGCGATGGGGAGGTCACCCGTCTGATCAAGCGATGCAATGACTTTGGCGCCGGCGGCGTGTCTGTGGCCATCGGCGAGCTGGCCGATGGTCTGGCCATTGATCTGGACGCCGTGCGGAAGAAGTACGACGGACTGGACGGCACAGAGCTTGCAATCTCGGAAAGCCAGGAGCGTATGGCCGTGGTGGTGGCCGCTGAGGATGCCGCCAGGTTCATCGCAGCGGCCGAGAAGGAGAACCTGGAGGCCTATCAGGTGGCTGTGGTCACAGAGAATCCCCGGATGGTCATGACCTGGCGGGGCCAGACTGTGGCCGACCTGTCCCGGGAGTTCCTGAACACCAACGGCGCCACCAAGCGGGCCGCCGTTCAGGTGGAAAAGAAAGACCGCAGCAAGCTGGGAACGGCGGAGTTCTCTGATCTGAAAGAGATGGCAGGCAGCCTGAAGTGCGCCAGCCGCCGGGGCCTGACCGAGCGCTTCGACGGCACCATCGGCGCGGGCTCCGTGCTCATGCCCTTCGGCGGCAAGACCCAGACCAGCCCCGCCCAGGCCATGGCCGCCCTGCTGCCCGTTCTGCCCGGCCAGCACACCCATCAGGCCAGCGTAATGGCCTGGGGCTGCGACCCTGATGTTATGTCGGTGGACCCCTATGTGGGCGCCCACAGTGCAGTGTATTGTTCTGTTGCCAAGCTGGTGGCGGCGGGTGCAGACTATAAGAAGGCATATCTCTCCCTCCAGGAGTTCTTTGAGAAGCTGCGGGACGAGCCCCACCGCTGGGGCAAGCCCTTTGCCGCGCTGCTGGGCGCTTTGGACGCCCAGCTGGAACTGGGGGCGGCCGCCATCGGCGGTAAGGACTCCATGTCCGGCTCCTTCCTGGATCTGGACGTGCCCCCCACGCTGATCTCCTTCGCCATTGCCCCCGTGGAGGCGGGCGAGGTGCTGACCACCGAGTTCAAGGCGGCGGGCCACCCCGTGTGTCTCTTTGCCGGGAACAGCCCAGAGGAGCTGCGCGCCAGCTGGGAGCTGATGAACGACCTGGCCCGCCAGGGCAAGGTGAAGGCCGCCTGGGCTGTGGAGAACGGCCTGGCTGAGGCAGTGATGAAGATGTCCTTCGGCAACAACATCGGCTTTGAGGCGGCGGACAAGGAATTGGAGTGGTATCTCCCCTGTCCCGGCGCGGTGGTAGCCGAGCTGACCGAACTGCCTGACAACCCCCTGTGCGTGCCCATCGGCGTGACCACCTATGCCGCCGATATCGACCTGGGCGGCGGTGACCGGGCTTCGATTGAGAAGCTGCGCACCCTGAACGAGGGTGTTCTGGAGGGTGTCTATCCCCTGAAGACTGCGCAGGAGCCCAAGCGGGTGGAGACCTTCTCCTGTGACGAGGGCTGCGTCATCGCCCCCGCGGTGAAGGTGGCCCATCCCCGCGCCCTGATCCCCGTGTTCCCGGGCACCAACTGCGAGTATGACACTGCCCGGGCGCTGAAGGAGGCGGGGGCGGAGGCTGAGATTTTTGTGATCCGCAATCTGACCCCTGATGATGTGGCCCGTAGCGTGGAGCGCTTCGCCGCCGCCCTGAAGACTGCGCAGATGGTGGTGATCCCCGGCGGCTTCTCCGGCGGTGACGAGCCCGACGGCTCCGCCAAGTTCATTACGGCCTTCTTCCGCAGCCAGGCGGTGCGGGAGCAGGTGAGCAGCCTGCTGGATGAGCGGGACGGCCTGATGCTGGGCATCTGCAACGGCTTCCAGGCTTTGATCAAGCTGGGCTTGGTGCCCTACGGCAAGATCATCGAGACCGATGTGAACTGCCCCACCCTGACCTATAACATCATCGGCCGCCACCAGTCCAAGCTGGTGCGCACCCGGGTGAGCTCCGCCAAATCCCCCTGGCTGGCCCGCACCAAGGTGGGGCAGGTGTACACGGTGCCCATCTCCCACGGCGAGGGCCGCTTTCTGGCCGGCGAGGAGCTGATCCGCTCCCTGGCCGCCAACGGCCAGATCGCCACCCAGTATGTGGATCTAGAGGGCCGCCCCACCATGGAGACGGAGTTCAACCCCAACGGCTCTATCCTGGCGGTAGAGGGCATCACCAGCCCCGACGGCCGGGTACTGGGCAAGATGGGCCACTCCGAGCGCATCGGGGCCGACCTGTACCGCAACGTGCCCGGCATCTACGACATGGAGCTGTTTCGCGCCGGCGTGGAGTATTTCCGCTGAGTCTAACATAATAAACCCGGCCCCATAACAGGGGCCGGGTTTATTATGTCCGTTTTAATTCTGTTTTTCCTTCTCCGAATGGGCCTTCTTCGCCGCGGCGGCGGACCGGGGCGCGTCATGCTCCCAGTTCCACGGATCCCTGCGGCAGACCCTGTCGGCGTAGGGTACAAAGATGGACAGCAGGCCGAAAGCCCCCAGCACCCAGCAGTACCACATATAGGGCACGATCTCCACCGGGCTGATGACAATGCCGTAGGTGGTGGTAGTCAAAGACGCAGCCACCAGCAGCTGGGCGCCGTAGGGGATGATCCCCTGGAACACGCAGGAGAACACGTCCAGCAGAGAGGCGGTGCGCCGGGGATCCACCTTGAACTCCCGGCTCATATCGTGGGCCACATTGCCGCACAGGATGATGGCCACGGTGTTGTTGGCCGTGGCGCAGTCGGCCAGAGACACCAGCACCGACATGCCCACCTGGGCGGACTTGTCCCCGTGCATCATCTTCCGCAGCTTTTCGATCAGCCAGACGATGCCTCCGTTGTGGGCGATCAGCTCCGAGATGCCGCCGCAGAACAGGGCCAGAAAGAACACCTCGCTCATGCCGGTAAAGCCCCTCCAGATGTCCTGGGCGAAGGTAAAGACCGTCAGGCTGCCGCCGGCCATGCCGATGATGCCGGCGGAGAAGATGCCGATGGTCAGGGTCAGGAACACGTTGACCCCCACGAGGGCCAGCCCCAGCACCAGAACATAGGGGGCCACCTTGAGCAGTTCAATGGCCCGGGGCTCGATCACCGCAGCCTCTCCCCGGCCCACGGTCAGCAGGATCACCAGTGTGATCAGGGCGGCGTGCAGGGCGATGTATAAGTTTACCCGGAACTTGTCATATAGGGCCACTCCCTGGGTCTTGGTGGCGGCGATGGTGGTGTCAG
>CAKUHV010000132.1 GCA_934659445.1 uncultured Oscillospiraceae bacterium
TCAAATTCTCCTAATTACTGGAAGTTGGCCAAGTACAACACCCCTTGCCTCGGGTGTTATCATAGCAGAAGGTCATTTTGAAGTCAACGGCCCGGGGGCATTTGTAACAGAACGGTAATATTGCGGCGGGAATGTTACAAAGGGGGTAGGGGCGGAGGTCATCCGCCCGCGGGCCGCCACATGGGGCGGCCCCTACATGATGCGTGAAACGGCCATGATACCCCGTAGGGGCGGCCCCGTGTGGCCGCCCGGGATATTTCGGCCTGCGGGCCGACCTCCTTTGCCCGCGTCGGCAAAGGAGGCAAAACGCCGTTTAAGGGGAGAGGGATTTCGATTTCCCTCTCCCCTTAAAGATCCCCTCTCCTTGAAACCGACCAAACAAAGGGGGGACTGCGGCCCCCCTTTTGGATGTACCCCCCTGGGGCCGTGAACTGGGGCGGGGCGGGCCGATTTTATGTGCCTGTTGCTTGAACGGTATACCGTAGGGCCCGATGCCTCATCGGGCCGCAATGTAGGGGCGGATATCATCCGCCCGGGGGGGCATAGGGGCAGAGCCCCCACACATCTTATATATAAGGTACACCGGCGAAAAGTCGCACGGCGGCGTGCAACTTTTCCGTTGACAACATACCGCCTGCGGGGTAAAATAAGAACAGAAAAGGGCACCGCAAGTAAGCGGTCAGCCCGAAGTTGGGTTATGTAGCTAAGCCACAGAAAACGCCCCCGGATGCTTGAAGCACCCGGGGGCGTTTTTTATGCTCACACCTCCATGATGACGGGCAGGATCATGGGGCTGCGCTTGGTCTTTTTATAGAGGTAGTTGGACAGGTCGCCCTTGATCTGGCCCTTGATGGCCGACCAGTCGGTGGCGGACCGGGCGTCGATGCTGAGCACGGCGTCCAGAGCCACCTGGCGCAGTTCGTCCATCAGGCCCTCGGACTCCTTGACGTAGACGAAGCCCCGGGTGATGATGTCGGGGCCGGAGACGATGGCGCCGTCCTCCCCGGACAGGGAGAGGACCACCACCACCATGCCGTCCTGCGCCAGATGGCGGCGGTCGCGCAGCACCACGCTGCCCACATCGCCCACGCCGTAGCCGTCCACAAAGACCTTGCCGGCGGTGACGGTGCCGGCCAGCTTGGCGGAGTTGGGGGTCAGCTCGATGACGCGGCCGATCTCGCTGACCAGGATATTGCGGGGATCCAGGCCCATCTCCTGGGCCAGCTTGGCGTGCAGCCGCAGATGCCGCTGCTCGCCGTGGACGGGGATGAAGAACTTCTCCTTCACCAGGGCGTGGATGATCTTCAGCTCCTCCTGGCAGGCGTGGCCGGACACGTGCAGGGCGCGCTCCCGCTCGTTGACCACCTCGGCCCCCTTGCGGTAGAGCTCGTTGATCACGTTGCCCATGGCGTGCTCGTTGCCGGGGATGGTGGAGGCGGAGATGATGATGCGGTCGCCGGGGAGGATATCCACCTGCCGGTGGGTGGAGAAGGCCATGCGGGACAGAGCGGACATGGTCTCGCCCTGGCTGCCGGTGGTGATGATGCAGATCTTGTTCTTGGGCAGGGACTTGATGTGGTTCAGATCCATGACCACCCCGTCGGGGATGTTCATATAGCCCAGCTCGGTGGACACCTTCATGGCGTTCTCCATGGAGCGGCCGGTAACGGCCACCTTCCGCCCGTACCGGGCGGCCACGTCGATGACCTGCTGGATGCGGTCCACGTTGGAGGCGAAGGTGGTGACGATGATGCGCTCCTCGCAGCCCTTGAACAGGGCGTCGAAGGAGGCGCCCACGCTGCGCTCCGACCGGGTGTAGCCCGGGCGCTCCACGTTGGTGGAGTCGGACAGCAGAGCCAGGACGCCCTCCTTGCCCAGCTCGCCGAAGCGGGCCAGGTCGATCATGCCGCCCTGGATGGGGGTGGTGTCGATCTTGAAGTCGCCGGTGTGGACGCAGGTGCCCACGGGGCACTTGATGGCGAAGGCCACCGCGTCGGCGATGGAGTGGTTCACATGGATGAACTCCACGGAGAAGCTGCCGGCCTTCACCACGTCCCCCGCCTTGCAGGTGACGATCTTAGTCTTGTCCAGCAGGCGGTGCTCCTCCAGCTTCAGCCGGATCAGCCCCGCGGTCATGCGGGTGGTGTAGATGGGCGCGTTGATGGAGCGCAGCACATAGGGCAGCGCGCCGATATGGTCCTCGTGGCCGTGGGTGATGAAAATGCCCCGGATCTTGGACTGGTTCTTGATCAGATAGCTCACATCGGGGATCACCACGTCGATGCCGTACATGTCGTCGTCGGGGAAGCCCATGCCGCAGTCCACCACGATGATGTCGTTGCCATACTCGTACACGGTCATGTTCTTGCCGATCTCGTCCAGACCGCCGAGAGAGATGATTTTCAGTTTTTCTGCCATAATAGCTCCTTTTCTTTGATCTGATATACCTTATAAAATAACGGTGACAGAAAAAGCCCATGACTGATCGCCGCGCCCGCGGGCGCGGAAACCGGACGGATCGGCCGCACCGGTCCGGCCCTGCCTCGCCGGAGCCGCAAACGGCCCTTCCGCCTGTGGGATGTCTGTCCAGTCGTGCCCTCCGGCCCGTTCCGCCTGTCCAATACGTGCGGGGCGCGGAGGAATTTATTTAGACGCCGGCGGCAGCCGCTGCCCCCCGCGCATAAACCGAATTTTTGATATTATAGCACATCCGCTTCCAAAAGTATACAGCCCCTTTGCAGAAAAAACCGCCGACTTTCGTCGCCTCTTTGTCCGTTTACGGCAGAATTCCGCCCCTTGCCCCCGGGGCGGCCCTGTGCTACAATAGGGCTGCAAAGGGGGCGAAAACCCGTGAACATCCAGATCTTCGGCAAAAGCAAGTGCTTCGATACGAAAAAGGCGGAGCGCTGGTTCAAGGAGCGCCGCATCAAATTCCAGTCCATCGACGTGAAAAAATACGGCATGAGCCGGGGCGAGCTGTCCAGCGTGAAGAACGCCGTGGGGCTGGACGCCATGGTGGACCCCGGCCACCCCGACGCGGTGCTGCTGAGCTATCTGGCCGGGCAGGACGCCAAGCTGGACCGGCTCTTTGACGACCCCACCCTGCTGCGCACCCCCATCGTGCGCAACGGAAAACAGGCCACCGTGGGCTACTGCCCCGACGTATGGTCTAAATGGGAATGATTCCTGACAATTTGCGTGGCTACCAGATGGCTACCAGACCAAACTCCCGAATCCCTTGCGGCGCAAGGGGTTCGGGAGTTTTCTTTTGCCCCGCGTCTGCCGATGGCTACCAGATGGCTACCAGGACGCTCTTTTTGGCTGAAAAGTCCGCGTTTTCCTTCCGTTTTCGCCGGTTTTTCCAACTTTTCCGGGGATGCAAGGGGCGTTGTACTTGGCCAACTTCCAGTAATTAGGAGAATTTGG
>CAKUHV010000133.1 GCA_934659445.1 uncultured Oscillospiraceae bacterium
CCATGCATCAGCGTCAGCTGACCGAGGCCATCAAGCGCGCCCGTCAGGTCGCCCTGCTGCCCTACGTCACCGACTGAGTTTGACACACAGTACAACAAAGATCCCGTCTCCATTCGGAGACGGGATCTTTTATTTTGAATTTGATCTGATCACACCGGCCCTTTTCGCTCCGCCCCTCTGCTCCGGCGGGGAAGGAAGGGGTGAAAAGTCTCCTTCAGGGCGCAGTACTTGTCCGCCAGACACACCAGCCACCCCTCCCGGCTTGCGGGGGGACAGGGGGTCAGGGGGAACATATGGTGCAGGATGATGTCCTCCTCGGTGGCGGTCAGGTCGAAGTCCTGCCGGGCGTTTTTCAGGGCGGTCCGGGGGTGGGTCAGGCCGTGGAGCCCCTGGGCCGTACCGGGTATGTGCCAGTCATAGAGAAAGTAGTCGTGGAGCAGGGCCCCCCGCAGCAGGGCCCGCTTGTCCACAGACAGCCGCAGCGCCCCGGCCAGCAGCAGGCTTACCGCCGCCACGTTGACGCAGTGGCGCAGCACGGTGGTGGTGCCGTGCTGATACAGGCGGCGCTGCTGGGCAAAGCGCCCGTTCCGGGTTACCTCCCGGATCATGTTCTTCAAATCGGTATCCATGGGCGCCCCTGCTCCTTTCCGGGGCATTATAGCAGAAACGCGCGCCTTTGACAAGACACGAAGGGCCGCCGGGCAAAAGCCCGGCGGCCCTTCGCGTTGTAGAGGGGGAAGAAATGGAAGGAAGAAAGTCGGTTTATCTGCTCTTTCGGGGACTGAGCGCCCGGCCCACGGAGCCCGCCAGCTGGGGCAGCACCGCGGAGAACACCGCGGACTTGCCCACGCAGATGGCCAGCCGCAGAGCCAGAGGGGCCAGAATAAGGCCGGGATAGTAGTAGCCGTAGAGCTTGCTGTCAATATAGAGAGTCACGGTGTTCAAAAGGGTGATCAGCAGCTCGCCGCTGACGATGAGAACGGTGGACTCCCGGCGGCCCGGATGAAAGCCCTGCCGGGCCGCGCCCGCGCCCACCACCAGTCCGCACAGGACATAGGGCAGGATCCACAGGGGGGTGGTAAGGGACACGCCGTACCGCACCAGCTGATACAGCAGGGTGCCCACGCCGCCGATGGCCATGCCGTCCACGGGGCCCAGCAGCAGCGCCCCCAGAAGAATGGGCACGCTTTCAAAGGTGATCTTCAGATTGCCGAAGTCCAGAGACAGATAGCCCAGCACGGCGCACATGGCGGCCAGCATACTGTCCATGGCCAGTTTTTTAGTGTTGCTGTTGAACATGACAGGTTCCTCCTTTCGTTGCCACGAGAAAAGGACGTACCATGCCCTTGGGGTGGCAGCGGATGCGAAGCAGCATCGCGGCAAAACTGCCTTCGTCCGGCGGCGACCTCCCATCCGCCGGCACTTGACGCGCTGCTTCTACTCTGTTGGCTTCAGTCCCGCAGCTGCCCGGCGGGCAGCTTTAAGGGGCCGGGACGAGCCCCGTTGGGAGCGGTTACTTCTCCTGCTCCAGCCGGCGCATGGCGGCCTCCACCACGTGGCCCACAAGAACGGTGGAGGTGACGGCGCCCACGCCGCCAGGCACGGGGGTGATGGCCTGCACGATGGGCTCCACCTCGTCATAGACGGCATCGCCGGCGATGCCGCCCTTGCCGCCCTTTGCGTTGGGCTTATTCTCGTCCCAGTTGATGGAGACGTCGATGACCACCTGACCGGGGCGGACATAGTCCTTCGTAAGGCTGTTCAGCACCCCGGCGGCAGAGACCAGAATGTCCGCCTGACGGGCGATGGCGGCGGTATCCACGGTCTTGGTGTGGCAGACGGTGACGGTGGCATTCCTGGCCATCAGCATCATGGCGGCGGGCTTGCCCACCACAAGGGAGCGGCCGATGACCACGGCGTTCTTTCCCTTGCAGTCGATGCCGTAGTAGTCCAGGATCTCCATACAGGCCTGGGGGGTGCAGGGGGCGAAGCCCAGCTTTTTGCCGGTGAAGACGCCGGAGTTGGACAGATCCGTCATGCAATCCACATCCTTGGCGGCGGCCAGGCGGTTGCAGATCTCGTCCTGGTCGACCTTCAGGTGTCTGGGCAGGGGGCGGAACATCAGGCAGCCGTGAATGGAATCATCGGCATTGATGGCGTCGATCTGCGCCAGAAGGGCCTCTTTGGTAACATCCTCTGGCAGAAGGAACTTCTCCACCTCCACGCCGATGAGGGCAGCGCGGCTCTCCGCGCCCTTCTCATAGGAGAGGTCGGAGGGGTTGGCCCCGCAGCGGACGATGGCCAGCTTTGGAGTGATACCCTTTTCCTTCAGGGCGGCGACCTTTGCCCGGAGCCGCTCGTTCATGGCGGCGGTGACTTCTTTGCCAAGCAGTTGCTTTGCCATTCGTTTCTCCTCCTTACTTCGTCCGCAGAGGCCGCATGAACTTGCCGGCCACCGGCGCGTCTTTCAATAACAACGCCATTTTGCGTTCTTCCTTTCGTCTATATGGGATCGCAGCCCGCTTCCGCCGCCGCGCCCGGGCCCCATCGGGGCGGGAAAGGGCGGGGAGCGGGGGTCAGACGAAGAAACTGTCCTTCACCTGTTGGAAAATGCCGTCGGCAAGGGGGCAGTATTTGTCCAGCATGGACAGGCACTGGTCGTTCATCTCCCCGGCCAGCTGGCGGTCCTTCAAGGTCTTGGTGTTGATGAACACGTTGAGGGAGGCGGCCTGAAGGGCCCCCTTCACCAGAATGGCGGCACAGCCCGCGTCGGACACGGCCAGCCGGCTGCCCTTCTCCGCCATCACGGCGATCACGTCCAGACTGTCGCAGCACAGCTCCATAATACGGATAGGAGCGGAGCAGGCCACGATCGTCGCAGATTTCATTACGGCGTCCCGGTTGGGGTCATCCTTGGGGATGGAGTAGGCCTTGGCCAGAGGGAGAAAGCCCTGGGCGTCGGCGGGCACCTGATCCAGAAGCTCGGTCTGGAGTGCGTCGCACCGGGCCATCAGGCCGCGGATCTGCTCCTCCACATCGGCATACTTCTTTTTGCCCACGGTGAGCGCACCCACCATGTTGGCCAGAGCGGTGCCCACGGCGGCCACCAGTGCGGAGGCTCCGCCGCCGCCGGGGGCCGGCGCGTCAGAGGCGAGTACGGCAACAAAATCCCGACAGGATCGCAAGGTGTCGTCCATAAAGTCTCCTTTCTTTTTGACCACGGGTCCTCTTGTATCTTCCTGTCCCCGGCGGCGGTCCGCCGCCGGGGGTTTTTCTCAGAACAGGCCGGTGATTCTTCCGTGCTCGTCCACGTCGATCTTCTCTGCGGAGGGCACCTTGGGCAGAC
>CAKUHV010000134.1 GCA_934659445.1 uncultured Oscillospiraceae bacterium
AGGCCCTGGGCGACCTGGGCTGGGCCGGCGTAGAGTTCGGTAAGGAGGTCCCCGAGACCAAATTTGTGGGCTACACCCAGAACACCGTGGAGGGCGCCAAGGTGGTGGCCCTGGTGGTTGAAAACGAGCAGGCCGAGGAATTGATGCCCGGCGTAGACGGCATCGTGGTGCTGGATCAGACCCCCTTCTACGCCGAGATGGGCGGCCAGGTGGCCGACCACGGCACCCTGACTTGCGGCGATATGGTATTCACCGTCACTGACGTGCAGAAGAACAAGGGCGGCAAGTATATGCACTACGGCAAGGTGTCCGGCGGCATCCTGAAGCTGGGCGACACTGTTACCGCCGCCATTGATGTGAAGCGCCGCCGCGCCATCATGCGCGCCCACACCGCTACCCACCTGCTGGACGCGGTGCTGCGCAAGGTGCTGGGCGACCATGTACACCAGGCCGGCTCTCTGGTGGAGCCCGACCGCCTGCGCTTCGACTTTACCCACTTCTCTGCCCTGTCTGCCCAGGAGCTGGGCAAGGTGTCCGCCATGGTGAACGAGGCCGTGCTGGAGGGCTACGATGTGGTCACCGAGGAGCTGCCCATCGAGCAGGCCAAGGAGAAGGGTGCCGTGGCTCTGTTCGGTGAGAAGTACGGCGACGTGGTCCGCGTGGTGGACATGGGTCACGGCTTCTCCGTGGAGTTCTGCGGCGGCACCCATCTGGACAATACCGCCAAGGTGGGCGTGTTCCACATCACCAGTGAATTCTCCGTGGCCTCCGGCGTGCGCCGTATCGAGGCCACCACAGGTCAGGCCTCTCTGGACATCATGGAGCGCAACCAGGAGATGCTGTTCCGGGCCGCCGCTGCCCTGAAGGCCAAGCCCGGCGACCTGCGGGAGAAGGCGGAGGCCATGGTCAGCGAGCTGAAGCAGCTGCATCAGGCAGTGGAGGCTTTCCGCAGCCGCGAGGCCGCCGGAAACGCCGAGCGCATCCTGTTCTCCGCCCACGAAGTGGGCGGTCTGAAGGTGGTCACCGCCACCGTGCCCGACGCCGACGCCGCCCGTCTGCGCACCATGGGCGACTTCCTGCGGGACAAGGACCCCAAGGTGGTGGCCGTGCTGGCCGCGGTGAACGAGGGCAAGATCACCTTCCTGGCCGTCTGCGGCAAGCAGGCCGTGAAGGCCGGTATCAAGGCCGGGGACATCATCAAGCAGGTCTCCGCCATCGCCGGCGGCTCCGGCGGCGGCAAGCCCGACTCCGCCATGGGCGGCGGCAAGGACCCCATGATGGTGGATAATGCTTTGGCGATCGTGGACAACGTCGTCTCTATGAAGCTGGGGCTGTAAGCCGAATTAAGATCAAATATGGAGAAAGGGGCAGCCAACGGCTGTCCCTTTCTCTATCATATTCTCTCATTTCTCAACAAATCCCCCGCCCCGATTGTGTAATAGACAGAGAGGACAGAAGGGAGGCGCTTTTGTGAGCGGGAACCGCAGCACGCAGGAGGTGGAGGCCATCTACCGCCGGCACATCAAAATGGTCTATCAGATCTGCCTGATGCTGATGAAAAATGTGCCCGACGCCGAGGACGCCGCCCAGACCGTCTTCCGCAAGGTGATGGAGTACCCCAAGCCCTTTCGTGATCCGGAGCATGAGAAGGCATGGCTCATCGTCACCGCCCGGAACGAGTGCAGAAATCAGCTGAAGCACTGGTGGCGCACCCGCCGGGAGAGCGAAGAAGCACTGGAGAAGCTGACCTGGGAGCAGCCAGAGGACGGGGAGCTGTGGGACGCAGTCCTCTCCCTGCCGCAGCACCAGCGGATGGCCCTCTATCTCTGCTGCTATCAGGGCTATACCGCCCGGGAGGCGGCGGAGATCATGGGGAAGAACCCGTCTACGGTGCGCACCTGGCTGGCTCAGGCACGGAAAAAACTGAAAGAGGTTCTGGAGGTGGAAAGGTATGAATGACTCTGATCTGCGCCGCATATTTGACCGGACGGCCCCGACCCGGGAGCAGGAGGCAGCCATACTGGCCAGACTGTCCGGGACGGAACGAGAGGAGCACACCATGAAGCGAGGAATGAAAAGAATGGCCGCGGCCCTGATCGCTGCGGCGCTGATGATGACCGCCGCCTTTGCCGTAGCTACCGGGCTTGACCGGCGGCTGATGGACTACTTCGGCATCGGGCAGGAGGACATGGCCCTGGTGGCCGACGGCGTGGTGCAGGTGGACAAGGCCCGCACCTATGAAAACGGCTGGACGGTGGAGATCAGGCAGCTGCTGTTCGACCGCTACTGCGGCGAGATCCTGGTGGATCTGACTGCGCCGGAGGGCACGGTCTTGCCGGAGCGGGACTACCGCATGGACTTCCAAGTGCAGCCCACCAACCGGGACATGACCAGCCAGGGCTGGGGCGGCGGCATCGGCGGGGAGTACCTGCCGGAGAGCAGCGACCTGGCCCACGGCCGCATCTCCATGCTGCTGCACGTCCACCTTGGGGTGACCAGCGGCGACCTGCTGGGGATCAGGCTGAAGCTCACGCCGGAGAAGCTGGGCTGGTGGGGTCTGGAAGCGGAGGACGACTGGGAATTCCACACTCTGGCGGACTTCCGGGAGGAGAGCTGGACGGTGAAGCTGACCATTCCGGAGACTGATCCCGGCCGGGTCCTAACCACGGAGCGGCCCCTGAACATCGCCGGGTATGAGCTGCCGGCGGAGCAGCTGTACGTCTCGCCCATCTCCTTCGTGTACGACGTGTCCGGTCTCCCCTTCCGGGGGCAGTCCTATGACGGGGATACCATAGAAGGTCTGATGGCGGTCATGGAGGACGAGAAGCTGACCAACGCGGTGCTGACCATGGCGGACGGCAGCCAGGTGACCATGGCGGCCCAGTATTCCTGCGAGATCAATCACGCCGCCGGGGGAATGTTTGACCAGGGGCGGGTGATCTACCGTCTGGCAGACATCATCGACCCGGAGCAGGTGCGCTCTGTCACCCTTCTGGGACAGGAGTTCCCATCAGAAAAGTAAGCGGCAGACCCCGTCCCGGACTCCGGGACGGGGCCTGCTGCTCCCCAATAAAAAGTTAAAAATATTTCACTTCCCTATTGACGTTCGCAAATGCAAGTGATATATTTATAACATCGCAAGTGCGAAATATATAACATTGAGGGAAGAACTATGAATGGCAAAGTAACATTACGGGAGCTGCTTATCGCCCGTATCGTATTGGCAATTTGTATCGCGGTCTATTACTGGTGCTGGGCCAGAAACGGATGGGAGAATTATTTCAGCTCCATTCAGAC
>CAKUHV010000135.1 GCA_934659445.1 uncultured Oscillospiraceae bacterium
GAACTTGTCCTTCAGGGCCACGCCCTGGGTCTTGGTGGCGGCGATGGTGGTGTCGGAGATCATGGACAGGTTGTCGCCGAACATGGCGCCCCCGGCGCAGGAGCCCAGCATCAGGGGCACGCTCAGTCCGCTCTCACTGGCCAGCCCCACGGCGATGGGCACCAGGGCCGTGATGGTGCCCACGGAGGTGCCGGTGGCGGTGCCCATAAAGGCGGAGATCACAAACATCCCCGCCACCAGCAGCTGCACCGGCACGATGGACAGGCCCAGGTTCACCGTGGCGTCCACGCCGCCCATGGACTTGGCCACCGTGGAGAAAGCCCCGGCCAGAATGTAGATCATCAGCATGGTCAGCACATTTTCGTTGGCGGCCCCCCGTGCGAAGATGGTAAACTTCTCATCCAGGCTCTCCCTGCCCATACAGAAGGCCGCCACCACCGCGATGAACATGGCGGTGACGGAGGGGAATTGGTAGAAGGCCATCTCCATCCCCCGGCGCTGCAGGATCAGCCCGGCCCCCAGATAAATGACGATGAAGATCAGGAACGGCAGCAGCGCCCAGCCGTTCCCCTTTTTGTGTGTACCCTGTTCCATAACGTGCTCCCTCTCGATTTTTCTTCCGGCCGCCCGCCGGAGGTCCCCCCGGGGCGGCACAGCCTCAGTTCTCCGTCTCCCCCGGCTCCACCACGTGGATCTGCACCCCTATCTCCCGATAGGGGCGGTACAGCTCCTCCGGCGTGCCGGAGTCGGTGATCAGATGATCCAGCCGGCCTGCGGGACAGATGTTGTACCTGGCGGTCACGCCGAACTTGCTGTGATCGGCGATGCCGATGATGCAGTCCGCCCGTTCGGCAAACAGCCGCATCAGTGTGGACTCGTCCATGCGGTAGTCGGTCACCCCCCGGTTGGGCGTGATGCCGCCGATCCCCATGATGAGTTTGGTGGCGTTGAACATACCCAGCGTCTGGGCCGCGGTGACGCCGTAGGTGGCGAAATCGTCCCCGCTCAGCTGTCCGCCCAGGCAGAACAGGCGGACCCCGGGACAGCCCGCCAGCTCCATGGCCACAGGCAGAGAGTTGGTGATCACCGTCAGATCCACCCGCTGGTGCAGCCGCGAGGCGATCTCCAGCGTGGTGGTGCCCGGGGTGATCAGCAGAGTGTCACCGTCGCAGACAAGCTCGGCCGCTACCCGGGCGATGGCCTGTTTCTCCGGCGTATGGATCTGCCGGCGCATGGTATAGGCAAATTCGCTCACCAGCGGCTGGGTGCTCACCGCACCTCCGTGGATGCGCCGCACCTCTCCGTCCTTTTCCATGGCCTCCAGATCCCGGCGGATGGTCTCTGACGACACGCCGAACCGATTTACCAGCTCCTGTACATTTACAAAGCCCGTGCTGTGAAGAAGCTTGCGGATATCCTCACGTCTTACCTGCTGCATGGATGCACCTCCGTATTCCGCGGCAATTCTCCGCCGCCCACGCCCGCCGCCCCTTGCCGCGGCGGGCCTGTCCTCTCTATTATAGCTGTTTTTCGGCAAAAAGCTACCTTTAATTCCCCCCACTTTTCTCTTTTTTCCCGTCCCCAGGGGCTCTGTCCCGCCCCCCGGGGCACGTTTTGCATTGTTCCCTGCATTCTCATGTTGTTTTTCGCACATTTTTGAATTATCTCCTGTCATTTCGCCTTGTTTATCTCCTTATTTCCCGCCTTATTTGGCTCTTATCCCCTAATAATTCTCGTCATTTTCCCAATTCACAAAAATAACCACATTTGATGTTGACAAACGCACACGCTGGTGATATACTGCGGGCAGAAGGCGAGGATATCTCGCCGAGGCGTCAAATCCGCCCGCCGCCCCGCGTCCGCCGCGGGCCGGGCCCAATGACAAGAAAGAGGGTACATAGTATGAAGTCTCTGCTGTTCAGCCCCGGTCCCGTTATGGTTGAGGCCCCCGTCCGCGAAGCCCTGATGCACTACGACATCTGCCACAGAAGTCCCGAATTTGAAGAGATGTTCGCCGGCCTGCAGGAGAAGATCAAGCGCCTGTTCCAGGCTGATGACAGCTATTACTCTCTGGTGATCTCCGGCTCCGGCACCTCCGCCAACGAGACCTGCCTCAGCTCCGTGTTCAAGCCCGGCGATATGGCCCTGCTGCTGAACAACGGCGAGTTCGGCGGCCGTTTGGACGAGATCCTGACCAAGTACAATGTGCCCACCGTGCGCATCGAGCCGGGCTGGGCCCACACCTTTGACATGGCCCAGGTGGAGCAGGCCCTGAAGGAGAACCCCGCCATCACCTTTATCTGCATGGTCTTCCACGAGACCTCCACCAGCATGATCAACCCCGTGCACGAGGTGGGCCTGCTGGCCAAGAAGTACGGCAAGCGCCTGTTCGTGGACTGCGTCAGCGCCGCCGCCGGCCAGTTCATCGACGTTGTGAACAACAACATCGACATCTGCACCAGCGTGGGCGGCAAGTGCCTGGGCGCTTTCCCCGGCGCCGCCTATGTCTGCGCCAAAGAGGACCTGCTGCAGAGCGTTCCCGCCGAGCAGGGCAAGAACGTATACCTGAATCTGGGCAAGCACTACGCCATGGCCAAGAAGTGCCACCAGACCCCCAACACCCCCAACGTCACCCTGTTCTGGGCGCTGGACGCCGCTCTGGACTGGACTCTGGACCGCGAGACTCTGGCTGGCCGGATCGCCCGGTATCAGGAGTGCGCCAAGATCCTGCGCGACGGCATGAAGGAGATGGGGCTGAAGTTCCTGCTGCCCGAGGAGCAGATGGCCAACACCGTCACCTCCGTCTTCCTGCCCGAGGGGAAGGACGTGACCGAGTTCGTGAAGAATATGGCTGACGACGGCTATACCGTCTATCCCGGCAAGGGCAAGTATCTGGCCATGAATATGTTCCAGGTGGCCAACATGGGCGCCATCTACCCCGACGACTGCCGCAAGTTCCTGGCCGTGCTGAAAAAGCACATCTGATCCCCCGTCTTTTCCATTCTTTCAATTCTCTTCTCCCCCCGAAAAGCCCCGGTCCGTGATCGCGGACCGGGGCTCAGCTTGTCAAAAAGTCTTTTTGACAAGCTGAAGAAGATTTTGAAACTTTTTCAAAGTTTCAAAATCTTATGATCGAAAACGAAAGACACCCTTCCTGGGTTTCTT
>CAKUHV010000136.1 GCA_934659445.1 uncultured Oscillospiraceae bacterium
AATCACAAGATTTTGAAACTTTGAAAAAGTTTCAAAATCTTCTTCAGCTTGGCGAAAAGGCTTTTTCGACAAGCTGAGCTCGGCCGCCGGGAGTTTTCTCCCGGCGGCCGAACTTTGCAAAAGATAAGACAGCTCCGGCGGCGCCCCCTTTTCAGGGGCGCCGCCGGAGCTTGATGGATGGGGAATTACTTGGCGGCCATATAGTCGGCCACGGCCTTTAAATTGTCGCGGAAGGAGCCATCGGGCACAAAGTTCTTGGTGAACAGGGCGCTGCCCATGGTGAAGCCCCAGGGGCCGATGTCAAACATGGTGTCGATGCGGGCGAAGCTGGAGATGCTGCCGGCGATGCACACCTTGGCGTCGATGGCGGAGCAGAACTCGCGGGCCAGCTTTTCGCCGTCCACCACGTGGCGGTAGGCCAGAATGTCAAAGGCGGTGATGCCCTTGGCCATCAGGTCCTTAGCGTTCTGGATGATCTCCTCGTTGGTTCCCTCAAGAATGCTGGGGGAGCCGGAGACCTTGCCCACAAAGGGGCTGTACTCCATGTGGTGCTCGTTCAGGAACTTGTGGACGGACTCGTAGTACACAGTGCCCATCAGCACGTCAAAGCCGCAGTCGATGGCGGTGTGGGCGGCTTCCAGACAGGAGGCCTCGTCATAGGTAACGACTTCCAGGAAGGTGGTCTTGCCGGCAGCCTTCATGTCGGCCACCAGAGCCTTCATCTGATCCTTGGGCAGACCGACGTTCTTAAAGCCCCAGTGCTGGACAGGCAGGTCCTTGCAGCTGTCAAACACTTCCTGAGCGTTCTTCACGGTCACATCATTATAGGTCAGCATGACCACCAGATAAGGCTTGTTTTTCATTCGGTGTCACTCCTTCTGCGCATCAAAAATTCAAAAATCAAGACCTCCGGCGAACCCGGAGAAACTGGACTTGGCCGTAGGCGGTCGGCCATTGTCTACATTATATGGCTTTTGTCAGGAAATTCAAGGCCGCCGCCGGACAGGAAACCGAGCGGTGCCGGAGGAAAAAGAGCGGAGCGAGATAAACGGTGGATTCGAGAGCGTTATTTTTACAAAACAAGGAAAAATAATGAAAAATAACCAGAAAGTTTGTGAAAAATAACCAGAAATATTTTCCGGGAAAAGCCTTGCGTTTGAAAATCACGGGTGTTATCCTAACTGTGAGATAGAAGCTCAGAGGAGCAGGACGAGCGTAAGTGCCACTTCTTTTGTCATCCCGGGAGGGCGTTTTATGTATACAGACGGTCCCAACGGCTCGGTAGAGAGCTATATCATCCATCTGCTTGAGATCAATACCAGGATCTCGGTGGAGGAGCTGTGTCAGACCTTCGGGCTGGCCCCGTCCACCATTCGTAAAAAGCTGGCCAAGCTGGAGAGCCAGGGCCTGCTCATCCGCACCCACGGGGGGGCACTGAGCATCGACTCCAACCGGGACGAGCCAATTGACAAGAAGTCCATGATGAACATTCCCCAGAAAAAAGCGGTGGCCGCCGCGGCTATGGAGTTTGTTCGGGAGGGGGATGTGATCTCCATGGGAGGGGGCAGCACGGTCGCGGAGCTGTGTGTCTACATTCGCAAGCTGCGCCGGGCCATTGTGCTGACCAACTCCATCATGGTGGCGGATATGATCGCCAAAAACAAGAATCTTGAGGTGCGGATCAACAGCGGCATTGTCCGGGGGCGGACCGGCTGCGTGGTGGGCCCGGGGGCGGGGGCCCTGTTCCGGACGCAGCACGCGGACAAGGCCTTTGTCAGCTGTGAGAGCTTCAGCCTGACCCAGGGCGTGGGCAGCGCCAATATTCTGGTGGGAGAGGTGGAGCGTAATATGCTCTGCAGCGCGCGGGAGAGATACATCCTGTGTGACAGCTCAAAGCTGAACCGCGAGTCGGTCTTTACTCTGGTAAGAGCCGACGAGATCACTGCCCTGATCACCGATGACGATGCGGACCCCTACTACGTGGATGAGCTGCGCAGGGCGGGGGTGGAGGTCGTGGTGGCCTCCGGGTTTTACCCCAGACGCACCTCCTGGGGCGGCTGAGGGGCGGGAAGCGCGCCCGGTTTCATTTTTGCCCCGCCCCTTGGGGGACAGGGCGTACAATAGGAGAACCAGCCCCGGTGGCATGCCACCGGGGCTGGTTTGAGACTGTCAAAAAAGTAGCAGTACGTAGAGATACGGGAAGGAAGATAGTTACGAAAGAAACCCAGGAAGGGTGTCTTTCGTTTTTAATCACAAGATTTTGAAACTTTGAAAAAGTTTCAAAATCTTCTTCAGCTTGGCGAAAAGGCTTTTTCGACAAGCTGCCAGCCCCGGTGGCATGCCACCGGGGCTGGTTTTTCAGTTCACCGCAGCACGGCGCCGCAGTCCTGCTCCAGAGCAGCCAGGATGGATTTTACATCCTCGTCGGCCTCCTCGCTGGTGAGGGAGCGGTCGTCGGCGCGCAGGATCAGGTTGAAGGCCACGGACTTCTTGCCCGGGCGGATGCCCACGCCCCGGTAGATGTCGAACAGACTGACCTCCTTCAGCAGGCCGCGGGCCCCCTTGCGGATGGCGGCCTCCAGCTGGCCCACGGTGACCGCCTCGTCACACACCACGGCGATGTCCCGGGTGACGGAGGGGAACTTGGGCAGGGGCTGGTAGACGGGTGCGCCGCCCCGGGCCTGGGACAGAGCGTCGAAGGACAGCTCGGCGCAGTACAGCTCGGCGTCCACGCCGTAGTTCCGGGCAGTGAGGGGGTGGATCTGGCCGAACACGCCCAGATATTTGCCGTCCGCCCACACGCCGGCGCAGCGGCCGGGATGGTAGGAGGGATTGTCGTTTACCGTGCGGAACTCCACATTTTCTGCCCGCAGCTGGGCCAGAATGGCCTCGATCATGCCCTTCATGGCGTAGAAGCTCATGTCCTCGCCGTAGGCGCCCAGAGTGAGGACCTTGGGCTCCTGCGCCAGGCCGTCTTCGCCGCCGGTGAGGTAGATGCGGCCCACCTCATACAGCTTGGCAGCCTTGTTGCGGAAGTTGTAGTTCCGGGTCAGGATCTCCAGCATGGAGGGCAGGGTGGTGGTG
>CAKUHV010000137.1 GCA_934659445.1 uncultured Oscillospiraceae bacterium
GCATCGGCACCACCATCTTCTACACCGCGGGCAGCCTTCTGGTGCTGGGCGCTGTGGTACTGTTCATCGTAAAGCGTAGAAAGACGGCGTGATCCTAAGGCCCCCTGCCCGGGAGAGCCGCAGAGAAAGGAACGTGACGGCTCTATGAAAAACCGGCGGGACAGGGTAAGCGCGGCGGCCATCGGGGGAATGCTCCTGCTGGGCCTTGCCCTGCTGCTCTATCCCCCCCTGAGCAGCTGGTGGAACGCCGCACGGCAGGCGCAGAGCATCCTGGATTACAGTGACTCTGTCGCCCGGCTGAAGGCGGAGGAGCAGCAGCGCCTGCGGGGGGCGGCGGAGGAGTTCAACCGCGCCCTGCTGGACCGTGTCTCGCCCTACGCCCTGCCGGAGGAGCTGGCGGGGGAGTACCCCCATATGCTGCTGACCGGGGACGGCGACGTGATGTGCTATCTGGAGATCCCGGCCCTTGACCTGACCCTGCCCGTGTGCCACGGCGTGGACAGCGGGACCTTACAGAAGTCGGTGGGCCATCTGGAGTGGAGCAGTCTGCCCGTGGGGGGAGAGGGCACCCACTGCGTCCTGTCCGGCCACCGGGGGCTGCCCAGCAGCGAGCTGCTGACCAACATCGACCGCCTTGAGCGGGGGGACCTGTTCCGTCTCCACGTGCTGGGCGAGACCCTGACCTATCGGGTGGATCAGGTGGCGGTGGTGGAGCCGGGGGACTTCTCTCTGCTGGGTATCGAGGAGGGAGAGGACCTGGTCACCCTGCTCACCTGCACGCCCTACGGCATCAACTCCCACCGGCTGCTGGTGCGGGGGACGCGGGCGGACGGCGGGGCGGCCTCCGCCGGGGGCGGGGTGGAGCTGCCCAACGAGCTGAGGCTCTATGACGGACGGCGGACGGCGCTGGCCGCAGCCGGGGCGCTGGCGGCGGTGGTTCTGCCATTGACGGCGGTGTTTACGCGGCGCAGAGGGAAAGGAGGCGGCGCTTCATGAAGAAAATACGCCTTGGAGCGCTGCTGCTGGCGCTGGTGCTGCTGCTGTGCGCGCCGGCGCAGGCCGCCTCCGGCTCCCTGCGGGTGGTGCTGAAGGACAACGGCGGCGCCCCGGCGGAGGGGGTGGCCGTCACCCTCTACTGCGCGTCCGCACCGGAGTTTTCCGGGGCGGGCATCAGCCCGGAGGATCTCGGCCGGGAGCGGGACGCGGCGAAAAACGCCCGGACCCTCGCCGCCTATGCCGCGGAGCAGAGGCTGGCGGGGACGGAGGGCGTGACGGACGCCCGGGGCGTTCTGCGCTTTGACGGCCTTGAGGAGGGCGTCTATCTTGTGGTATGCGCCGGGGGGCAGGAGCTGACCTTTCCCGCCTTTCTGGTGAGCATCCCCCTGCGGGTGGGGGGCAGCACGCGCTATGACGTGACCAGCCGCCCCAAGGCCGAGCTGGCGGAGCCCACACCGGAGCCGGGACCGGAGCCGGAGCCCATACCGGCCGACCCCGGCGTGCCGCCGCAGCCCGAGCCGGAGCAGCCGCCGGACCCCACCGGCCAGGGGGATCTGCCCCAGACGGGACAGGACCCGCTGCCGGTGATCCTGCTGGCCGGGGGGGCGCTGGCGCTGTTCCTTCTGGGCCTTTGGGAGCACGCCCGCCGCCGGGTGCGGCTGCTGTTCGCCCTGGCCCTCGTCCTGGCGTTGGGCGCGGGGACAGTGCTCTGGAGCTACCGCAGCGAGGACCGCCTTGCGGGACAGACCAGTCAGGCGCTGCTGGCGGAGCTGGAGCTGCGCTGGAGCGTCCCCGCCGTGTCGCCGCCGGAGACGGAGCCGGAGGGGACACAGGGAACGGAGACGGCGTCGGACGGGGCGGTGGAGCTGGGGGACTACTCCCTGCTGGGGATGCTGCGCATCCCGGAGGCGGGGCTGGAACTGCCGGTGATGAGCCAGTGGAGCTATCCGCTGCTGGCCGCCGCGCCCTGCCGCTACTCCGGCTCGCTGGCCGGGGGAGATCTGGTCATTTTGGGCCACAGCTACCGCACCCACTTCCGCTGTCTCCGCACCATCCAGCCCGGCGCGGCGGTGGAGCTGACGGACGCCGGGGGTGAGACCCACCGCTACACGGTGGCCGAGGTGGAGACCGTCCGGGAGAGTGACAGCGCGGCCCTTACCGGCAACTGGCCCCTGACCCTGTTCACCTGTACGGCGGACCGGCGGCACCGCGTGCTGGTGCGCTGCGGGAACGCATGAGTCATCTGCGGATCAAATTGAAGTGCCCTCCCGTCGGGAGGGCACTTTTGATCTCCTGAGCGTGTTTTGTGTTCCCCGCCCGCAGGGGGCGGGGAGTACAAAAAATCGGGAGCATTTTACCAACAACAAACGAGCGAAATGCACAAAAACAAAGCATAAAGACTGTGAAAAACGTTCAAAAAGGCGCTGGACAAATGGGGAAAAACCGACTATAAATATGCTTTGCGGAAAACGGGCTTGCCTATCCGTAAACTATAAAATTACCGTTCGACCACGAAAGAATGAGGCCAGAGCATATGAAAGATCAAACCATTGTCCAAAGGCTCAAGGGCCTGTTCGGCCCCACGGATCTGACCCGGGGGGAGTGCTGGAAGACCATCCTGCGCTTTTCCATGCCGGTGATCCTGTCCTATCTATTGCAGCAGGTATATACCATCAGCGATGCTGCCATCGTTGGCCAGACCCTGACCGCCCAGGAGGTGGCCGGGGTGAACGACACCACCTCCCTGGTGTTCATCTTTTTGCAGTTCGCCTTCGGCGTCAGCGCGGGCTTCTGTGTGGTTACCTCCTGCCATGTGGGGGCGGGGGATCAGGCGGGGGTGCGCCGCTCCCTGACCACCCAGATCGTGCTGTCCGTTGCCTTTACCGTCCTGCTGACGGCGGCGGCCCTGCTGCTGCTGGACCCCATGCTGGTCTGGATCAACGTCACCCCGGACAGCCCGGAGGTCTACCGCGCCGCCTATACCTACTGCGCCATCATCTTCGCGGGCATCGGGGCCCAGCTGTTTTACAACTTCATCTGCTCCTTCCTGCGCAGCATG
>CAKUHV010000138.1 GCA_934659445.1 uncultured Oscillospiraceae bacterium
TCCTGGGGCGGCGCAGGCCTCACCACCATCAACGGCGGCGCGGCCCTGGTGGACGCAGGCGTTTCCACCGTGGCCCTGAACTCCGCCATGGTCGGCCGCTTCCACATGTTCGGCGTGCTGGTCATCCCCTTCATCATGGTGGGCATGGCCTTCGGGCGCAAGGGCTTTAAGGGCGCGGTGCCCTACCTCGCCTTTGCCGGTGTCTCCACCTGCGCCATCATGTTCTTCCTGTCCAACTTCATCGGCGCCGAGGTCACCTCTATGGGCACCGGCCTGCTGTCCATGCTCTGCTCTCTGGCCTATGTCAAGACGATCGGAGTCAGGACCCCGGAGGAGTTCCGCCACCACGCCGGGGCACACCGGCACAAATATACCGCTTTCCGCGCCCTTTCTCCCTATATCTACATGCTGGTCCTGCTGCCCCTGATCCGCTACGGCTTCCCTGCGGTGGTGGAGAACGGCTTCGCCGTCATGTGCACCTTCGGCTACATCTTCTGGGTGGACGTGGTCATCCTCCTCTGCGGTATCATGGGCGCCGTCACCCTGAAAGTCTCCACCAAGCAGTACGGCCAGATCTGCAAAAAGACCGTGGGCAATGTGCTCCCCGTCCTCATCACCATGGGCAGCCTGCTCATCGTCTCTTACATCATGCAGTCCTCCAATACCGGCATGATGAACCTGCTTGCCTCTGACATCGCGGCCGTGGTGGGCCGCTTCTATCCCGCGGCCGCTGTGCTCATCGGTTCCAGCGGTGCGTTTATCACCGGTACCGGCCTGGGTTCCAACATCATGTTTGCCCAGATGCACATCGATGCCGCCGCCGCTCTGGGCATGAACCCCATCACCGTTTTCGCCGGACAGAACGCCGGCGCCTCGCTGGGCAACCTGATCTGCCCCAACAACACCGTGGCCGCCTGTGCCACTGTGGATCAGATCGGCAGGGAGGACCAGGTGATGAAGCGCACCCTTGCGGCCTTCGGCATCATATTGGCCATCTATATGGTGCTGGCTATGGTGTATACCTGTGTGCTGTTCCCCAACTACGGGATGTAACATCCCGGATCGATCAAATCAAGCTCCAGCCCCCTGTGTCCGTCAGGAACGGCGCGGAGGGGCGGAGCATGAAAGGAAGTTTTACTATGACAAAGAAGCGTATGATCGGTGTGGTCGGCATTGGCCATGTGGGCGCCCATGTGGCCTACTCCCTGGCGATCCAGGGCATTGCGGACGAGCTGGTGCTGGTGGATCGGAACGAGCAGAAGGTGGCCAGCGAGGTGCAGGATCTGCGGGACGCCGTGGCCTATATGCCCCACCGGGTCACCGTCCGGGCCGGCGATTTTGCCGATCTGGGCGCGTGCGATGTGATTGTCAACAGCGTGGGCAAGATCGAGCTGCTGCGGGGCACCCATGACCGGGTGACCGAGATGGACTTCACCATCCCCGCTGTCCGCGGCTATGCGGAAAAGATCAGGGCCAGTGGCTTTGACGGTGTGCTCATCAATATCACAAACCCCTGCGACATCGTCACCCGTGAGCTGGCTATGGGTCTGGGCCTGCCCCGGGGGCGGGTGTTCGGCACGGGCACCGGGTTGGACACCTCCCGCCTGATCAGCGCCCTGGCCCGCCAGACCGGCGTGGACCACAAGTCCATCACCTGCTACATGATGGGGGAGCACGGCAACCAGCAGTTTGCCCCCTGGTCCTGCGTCAGCTTCCACGGGATGCCCTTGGACGAGTGGGCCAAGAAGGATGAGCGTTTCCGCTTTGACCGCCCCGCTCTTCAGAAAGAGGCCATCGGCGGCGGCTGGGTGACCTTTGTGGGCAAGTTCTGCACGGAGTACGGCATCGCCACCACCGCCGCCCGCATGGCGCACATCGTGCTGCACGACGAGAAGGTGATCATGCCCGCCAGCGCGGAACTGCGGGGAGAGTACGGCGAGGAGGGCTTGTTCGCCGGCGTGCCCTGCGTCATCGGCGCGGACGGCGTGGAGCAGGTGGTGGAGCTGCCCCTCACCCAGGAGGAGAAGGAGATCTTCCATCAGTGCTGTGACGGCATCCGCCATAATATGGAGCACCTGAAGGAGATCTGATCAGAAAATAAAAAGGACCGCGCCTCCTGCTGGAGGCGCGGCCTTTTTATGGCAAGAGAAAATGGGAAGGTGGACGGATTCATACCGCCGGATGGCGTCTGATCCGGTCCAGGAGGGGGGACATGGCGCCGATGACCAGGATCTCCACTGGGATCATGCCCACGCACTGCCAGATGCGGGTGGCCATCAGGGCGGGGACGGGGGTGCCGTACAGCAGGTGGATCCAGAGGGTGTTCAGCAGGAAGCTGAGCACCAGCTGGTGGAACAGGACGGCGGCCACGATGCGGACGGGGGTCCGCCTGCGGTGGATGGCCAGACCGAAGGCCGCGCCGCTCAGGGCGGTGGTCAGGGTAAAGCCAGGGAAATAGGGGCCGATAGGGAAGAGGACGGCGCCCAGAAAGTCTCCCAGTCCGCCCACGATGGCGCCGCCCACGGGGCCGAGCACCGCCGCTCCGATCGCCACCGGAAGAAAGGCGAAGCCGATCTTCAGGTTCAGGGTGTTGAAGGAGAGAAAGCGGGACAGCACCACCTGCATGGCGGTGAGCAGGGCCAGATAGGTCAGATCGGCCGCGTTGAATTTGAGCTTGGGATCGCGCATAAAAAAGCCTCCTTATCGTGTCTGTTGCCACGAAAGGAGGTTTTTCCTTTTGTGGCAGCGGATGCGAAGCAGCACCGCGGCGTGAACACGCCTTCGTCCGGCGGCGACCTCCCATCCGCCGGCACTTGACGCGCTGCTTCTACTCTGTCATGTTTCTATCAGGGGTCCCCCGGGGGTTGCAGGGGACCGGCAGGGGCGCAGGCGCCCCCGCCGGTGCTGCAAGAAAAAGGGGGAGATCAGTATCGTTTTTTCTCAGAACAGGCCGGTGATTCTTCCGTGCTCGTCCACGTCGATCTTCTCTGCGGAGGGCACCTTGGGCAGAC
>CAKUHV010000139.1 GCA_934659445.1 uncultured Oscillospiraceae bacterium
CCACAGGGCGGCAGGCGTCACTCGCTCCGCCGCGCCTCCTCTCCCCACCGGATCCGCTTCGCTGGGTTCCGGCGGGGGCCCCATTTGATTGCTGAACCGTCGCGAGCAGCGCGCAGGTGAAGCACGACATCGTCGGCGCGGGCTGCGTATCGTTCCTCCTGCCACAGGGCGGCAGGCGTCACTCGCTCCGCCGCGCCTCCTCTCCCCACCGGATCCGCTTCGCTGGGTTCCGGCGGGGACCCCATTTGATTGCTGAACCGTCGCGAGCAGCGCGCAGGTGAAGCATGACAACGTCGGCGCGGGCTGCATCCCGGCCCGCGCCCGCCCCTCAACTTAATACGACCCAGTAGCTCAGTTGGTAGAGCAACGCCCTTTTAAGGCGAAGGTCCGGGGTTCGAGTCCCCGCTGGGTCACCACGTCGGAGCAAAGTCCGCTTTGCTCCGACGTTCTTTTATTCTTTCAGAAACAAGAACGTCATCCGCCCGCTCCCTTGCTCCTCCTTTTCAAACCGCAAACGCTTTGCTGGTTTGCGGTTTGAGGAGACGGGGGATGCGAAGGGACACACGAAAAGGTATCTGCTTGCAGATACCTTCTTTTTGGGTTCCGCTCGTTTCACTCGCTCCACCCCAGGGGGATTCCATCTGCTCGGGCGAAGTGAATTCGCCCGGCATCATGCCCCAGGGCACCTTCTCTCGCCTTTCAGGCGATTCACCTTGACGTTTTGCTGCGCAAAACGCTTGTGACGGCGCACCCGCGCCGCCCCGCCTTGCGGGGTCTTTGTGAAACGGCATCGCTTTGCGGTGCTTTTCTTTTTGGGTTCCGCTCGTTTCACTCGCTCCGCCCTTCGGAGTCCCTCCAAAAAAACGCCCCGGCCGCTCATTTCAACCGCGAAATGGGCGGCTTTTTGCACGGAACCATGCAACCAAAGGGACTTTTTCCGCCGTTACCGAAACCCATTTGGTGAAAGGAGAATTTTTCCATGCCTGAATGCAAGACCATCCCCCAGACCGCGCCCGGCCGGCTGACCCCCGGGGAGGCGGCGTAATGGCGGAACGTCGAATGTTCGCGAAAGCGGTGATCGGCTCCGCCCGGTTCCTCACCATGCCGCCCTCCTCCCGGCTGCTGTACTACGACCTCGGTATGGCGGCGGACGATGACGGTGTGGCGGAGGCCTTCACTGTCATGCGCACTACGGGGGCGGTGGAGGACGATCTGAAGGTTCTGATCTCCAAAGGCTTTGTGGCCCTGCTCAACGATGAACTGGTCACATACATCACAGATTGGGCCAGGAACAATCAGATCCGCAGGGACCGCTACCAACCCAGCATTTACCGAAACCTGCTGGTAAAAATGCCCGCCGAGCCCCTTCGGTTGCCCGATGGGAAACCAGATGGCAGCCAACGGTCGACCCAGGATAGGATAGGTAAGGATAGGTCAGGTAAGGTTAGTATAGAGAGTGCGGCGGCTTCGCCGCCTGTGCGCCCGGGGCGCTTCACCCCTCCGACACTGGATGAGGTAACGGCGTATATCGCGGAGCGGGGTTCGCGGGTAGACCCGCAAGGCTTCCTTGACTTCTACGCCGCAAAAGGCTGGCAGGTCGGCAAGACCCCCATGAAAGACTGGAAAGCGGCTTGCCGAAATGCGGAGCACTGGGAGCGCTGGGCGAAAAAGCCGGACAGCCGGGACAGAGTGAAGACCGCCGCCGACTACAAGGAGGACGAGCATGGACTGTGGTGACATTCTTCGGGCCTTGAACCGCACGGAGCAGTGCGAGGGCGATCATATCGGGGCGGACGGTCTGCTCTACTGCGGCAAATGCGGCGAGGCAAAGCAGACCCTGCCCCCGGCGGACAATCCGCTTCTGGCCGGGCTTGGGCCGCTGCACCGCTCCTGCCGGTGCGAGCGGGAGGCGGCGGAGCAGGAAGCACAGCGCAAACGCAGGCAGGAGTTTGACGCCAAAATGAAACGTCTGACCGCCCGCTTCAATATCCCGGACCCGCGGGTATCCAGTGGGTCCTTTGCCGGGGATGACAGCCCGGAGAGCAGGATCTCCGGCGCCTGCCGCCGCTATGTGGAGCATTGGGAGGAAATGCGGGCGGAGGGTATGGGCCTGCTGTTCTACGGCAGCGTTGGCACGGGCAAGACCTTCTACGCCTCGGCCATCGTCAGCGCCCTGCTGGAGCAATGCGTCCCGGCGGCGGTGACCAGCTTTCCCCGGCTGCTGAACCTGCTGCAGAACGCCCCGGACAGGCAGGGGCTCATTGACCATCTGGACCAATACAAGCTGCTGGTGGTGGACGATCTTGGGGTGGAGCGGGATTCCGGCTACGCCGCCGAGCAGGTGTACGCCGTCATCGACGGGCGCTGCCGCGCCGGGCTGCCGCTGATCGTCACCACCAATCTGACGCTGGAGGAGCTGCAAAAGCCGATGTCTATGCAGTACGCAAGAATCTACGACCGGATTCTGGAGATGTGCCCGGTGCATTTGCTTCTGGCCGGGAAGAGCCGCCGGGCAGGCAGCGCCCAGCGCCGGGTGGAACTGGCCCGCTCGCTGCTGCGGGAGTAGAAGGGCCGCCCTGTTTGTCATCCTGAGCGCCCCCTGTTTGTCATCCTGAGTGCCCCCTGTTTGTCATCCTGAGTGCCCTTTATTTGTCATCCTGAGCGCCCTTTATTTGTCATCCTGAGCGCCCTTTATTTGTCATCCTGAGCGCAGCGAAGGATCTTGACGTAAAGATTCTTCGGTGCTTCGCACCTCAGAATGACAGAACAGCCCCGCAGGGCTGGAATCCCCCAGCGGAGCGTCCCGGCGGGGACGCAAAAGGGCCGCCCCGATGGGCGGCCACGCAGGGCCGCCCTGTTTGTCATCCTGAGCGCCCTTTATTTGTCATCCTGAGTGCCCTTTATTTGTCATCCTGAGCGCAGCGAAGGATCTTGACGTAAAGATTCTTCGGTGCTTCGCACCTCAGAATGACAG
>CAKUHV010000140.1 GCA_934659445.1 uncultured Oscillospiraceae bacterium
TCTACTCCAGCGACAACGCCATCAGTCAGGCCGCCCTGACCTTCGTCAGCCAGAACTACGGCGCGGGCAAGTGCCGACGGGTAGACCGCGCCGTCGTGCTGTGCACCGTCTATATGGTGGTATTCCAGCTGTTCTTCGGCAATCTGGCCTGTTTCTTCGGCGCGCCGCTGGCCAGTCTGTATGTGCCCGGGCAGGAGGAGGCCATCGCCTTCGCCGTGACCCGCATGGCCTTCCTGCTGCGGCTGCAATTCCTGAACGGCACCATGGACATCGGCGCCAATGTGCTGCGCGGGCTGGGCCGTTCCTTCTCCCCCATGGTGGTCACCCTGATCGGTGTGTGCGTGTTCCGGGTCTTCTGGGTCTATACGGTGTTCCCCGTGGTCCACACGCCGGAGTCCCTGTACATCTCTTACCCCATCTCCTGGACGATCACCACCGCAGTGCTGCTGGTCATCTTCCTGGCGCTGCGGAAAAGGCTCTACGCCAAAGTCCAGCGGTCTGCGGCGGAGTCCGCCCTGACCGACGGCGGCAACGGCTGAAATTTTCTGTGCAGCCCCTTTTATTGACGCGGAATTCTTCCCGTGCTATGATGCATCTGTACCGGTTCGTCCCTTTTATCCGGCGAACAGCAGACAGGAGGTAAACCAAACCATGAAGCAAGCCATCCATACCGATAAGGCCCCCGCCGCCATCGGCCCCTATTCTCAGGGCATCAGGGTGGGCGATCTGATCATCACGTCCGGCCAGCTGGGCATCGACCCCGCCACCGGCGCCTTCCCCCAGGGCATCTCCGCCCAGACCAGACAGTCCCTGACCAACTGCAAGGCCGTGCTGGAGGCCGCCGGCGCGTCTATGACCCATGTGATCAAGACCACTGTGTTCCTGCGGGACATGAACGACTTCGCCGCCATGAACGAGGTGTACGCCGCCTTCTTCGAGGGGGCCTACCCCGCCCGCAGCGCCGTTCAGGTGGCCCGTCTGCCCAAGGACGCCGACGTGGAGATCGAGTGCATCGCAGTGCTGTAACGCTCCGCCCGCTCTCCCGACACAAGGCTCGCCGTTCCATCCGGAACGGCGAGCTTTTATGCTTTCCTATTTCCGTTTTCTGTGATAAGATGGAGGAAACAGGATACACTTTAGTATTTGGTTTCCGGCCGCTTGCGGACCGGCATATCCATTTGGGAGGGATACCATGAAGTTTTCGGAGATGAAGTATGTGCGCCCGGATGTAGAGGCGCTGAAGGGACAGCTGACTGAGCTGACCCGGCGGCTGGAGCAGGCCCGGACCTATGACGAGGCCAGGGCCGCCTTTCTGGAGGAGGAGAAGCTCTCCCGCAGTCTGAGCACCATGAACAACCTGGCCTATGTACGCCACAGCATCGACACCCGGGACCCCTTCTACGACGGGGAGATGAAGTTCCTCAACCAGGCGGGACCGGAGCTGCAGGAGTACGGCCAGCAGTGGACCCGGGCCATGCTCCGCAGCAAGTTCCGCCCGGAGTTTACCGCCGAGTACGGCGAGTTGATGTTCGTCAACGCCGAGATCCAGGAAAAGACCTTCGATCCGGCCATCATCGCCGAACTGCAGCAGGAGAACGACCTGACCCAGGAATATGAGAAGCTGCTGGCCTCCGCCCAGATCCCCTTTGAAGGCGAGGTCTATACCCTGTCCCAGCTGACGCCCTTCAAATCGGATCCGGACGACAAACGCCGTCTGGCTGCCTGGAAGGCGGAGGGCCGGTGGTACAAGGAGCATCAGGCCGATCTGGACAGCCTGTACGACCGCCTTGTCCACCTGCGGGACACCATGGGCCGCAAGCTGGGGTATGAGGGGTACACCACTCTGGGCTACTACCGCATGGGCCGCAACTGCTACACGAAGGAGGACGTGGAGAAGTTCCGCACCGCGGTGGTAAGGTATCTGGTGCCTGTGGCGGACAGCATCTACCGCCGTCAGGCCCGGCGTCTGGGCAAGGAGCACCCCATGTCCTACGCGGACAACGCCCTGGAGTTCCGCTCCGGAAACCCCCGCCCCCAGGGCAGCCCCGAGGACATTCTTGAGCAGGGCATGAAGTTCTATGGCGAGCTGTCCCCGGAGACGAAGGAGTTCTTCCGCATGATGCTGGACAGCCGGCTGCTGGATGTGCTGTCCACCGAGGGGAAACAGTCCGGCGGCTACTGCATCGAGCTGGCGGACTATGAGGCACCCTTCATTTTCGCCAACTTCAACGGCACCCAGGGGGATGTAGAGGTGGTCACCCACGAGGCGGGCCACGCCTTCGCCTACTGGATGAACCGCAAGCGGGTGCCCATGGAGTATATGTGGCCCAGCATGGAGGCCTGCGAGGTCCACTCCATGTCCATGGAGTTCCTGGCCTGGCCCTGGGCGGAGGGTTTCTTCGGCGAAGATGCCCGGAAGTTCCGGTACAGCCACCTGGCCGCCGCCCTCACCTTCATTCCCTATGGCACTCTGGTGGACCACTTCCAGCATGAGGTGTACGCCCACCCCGACCTGACCCCCGCCCAGCGGCACGAGACGTGGAAGAAGCTCCAGCAGATGTATATGCCCTGGGTGCGTCTGGACGGAGAGATCCCCTTCTATGCCGAGGGGGAGGCGTGGCAGCGCCAGCACCATATCTACTCCAACCCCTTCTACTATATCGATTACTGCCTGGCCCAGACCGTGGCCTTGCAGGTGTGGGCCCTGAGCCAGAAGGACTTTGCTGACGCCTGGAAGCACTATATGGCCTATACTGTCCAGGGGGGCAGCCGCACCTTTACCCAGCTGCTGGAGCACGCGGATCTGGACACCCCCTTCGGGGAGCATTGCCTGCGCACCGTCAGCCAGGCCGCCGCAGACTGGCTCGAGGGGTATGACCTGACGGGGATGCGGTGATCCACCGTCCTGTCGAAAAAGTGGCTTTGCCACTTTTTCGACAGGAGGCACACAGGCC
>CAKUHV010000141.1 GCA_934659445.1 uncultured Oscillospiraceae bacterium
CCAGCAGCTTTACCGTCTGTGCCCGCGTAGCCGGATTCTGGGGGGCCAGCTTGCCCTGTGCTGTGCCGCTCATAACGCCGTTGGCGACCGCCCAGCGGACGGCGTCCACCGCATAAGGAGAGATCTGTGCAGCGTCCCGGAATCCGGTGATGTCCTCCCGGCCGGAGACATCCATGCCACTGATCCGGGCGTACTGATACAGCATGGTCACCAGATCTTCGCGGGTGATGATGCTGTCCCCCAAGAAGCATCCGTCACTCCCCTGGGTCACGCCGGAATCGGCGGCCCAGCGGGCAGGTCCGCTGTACCAGCCGTCGGCCGGAACATCCGCAAAGGTTTTCGTGCCGTCGATCACAGCACTGCCGTCTGTATTGCGGTGTACGCTGGAGAGCATGGTGACGAACATGGCCCGGGTCACCGGGGCATCGGGAGAAAACACAGCCTCCCCAGTGCCTCTGGCAATGCCCCGCTCGGCAGCGGCCATCACCGCCGCATAATACCAGCTGCCCTCCGGCACGTCCTGATACACGACAGGCCGGATCGAGACCGTCAGCACCGTCCGCAGGAAGGGGTCGGTGACCAGCAGACTGTTGCCCTGCACCAGCAGCCCCCGGGGAGACACCACGGCGTTGGCCGCCTGAGCGTCGGAGAGGACGGTGGTGACACGCCCTCCGGCGATCCTGCGCAGGGCGCTGTTGCCGGTATCCGCCACATAGACCGCGCCGTCTGCGCCCACCGTCACCCCCTGGGGATGCTCAAACTGAGCCTTTTCCAGCGGGCCGTCGACATATCCGCCGAGGTACACGCCGTCGCTGTCCCTCTGGCCTCCGGCATTCAAGGGGGTCACCGTGCCGTTTACCACCTTGCAGATGCGGCTGCGGCCGGTCTCCGCCACATAGAGCACGCCATCCGCCCAGCAAAGACCTGTGGGCTCCACCAGTCCGCTCGCCCAAGTAGTGACCTTGCCCTGCTTGTCAAGACACCGGATCAAGCCGTTGTCGGTGTCCGCGATGTACAGTTCTCCGTCCGCTCCGGCTGCAAGGCCGGTGGGACGGGCAAAGGACACCGAGGCGCCGGAGCCGTTTGTCCTGCCGCTCTTCCCGGAGCCGGCGGCGGTGCGGACCGTCCTGCCATCGGTAAAGCGCACCACGTTGGCTGCAGTGTCGGTGATGGCGTAGCCGTTCAGATAAGGGGCGATGGCCCACGGCTCCATAAAGCGGGCCTCCTCCATTTTTCCGTCCGCATACGCGCCAGAGGGCTCGCCGTGAAGATCGGCGGCGCCGATCTTTCCGGCCCAAAGGGTGATGCCGCCCTTCTCCACCCGCCAGATGACCTTATTGAAGGTATCCGTCACCAGCAGCGCGTCCTTTTCCGCCGCCATGCCAGACAGGGCGCCGCCGGAAAAATCCTGCGGCTCCAGCGCACAGGCACCCGATGAGATCACCGGCAACAGTGCCAGTGCCAGCACCGCGGCCAACAGCTTTTTTTTCATATTGCTCCTCCTTGCGAATCCAATTCGTCCAGCGTCAGACACTCGAAGCCCTCCGCTTTTCCTTTGAGTTTGATGGTGCCGCCCAGCGAGGTGGTGCGGGCGCGCCCGCCCAGGGCATCCGCCACAGCGCGGGAGATATAGACCGTTCCGCCGGGAGCGTTGGACTCCAGGCGGGAGGCTGTGTTTACGGTGTCGCCAATGGCGGTGTAGTCCATTCGCTGGGGCGCGCCGATGTTGCCCACGATGGCGGGGCCCACATGGACGCCCACACCGAAGGCCACTGTGCGCCCGTAGCGCTGCTCCAGCTCCTCCGACAGGGCCTTGGAGCCCTCCACCATATCCATGGCCGCCCGGCAGGCCAGATAGACCGCGTCCTCTTGAGGCAGCGGCGCGTTCCAAAACGCCATCGTGCAGTCGCCCACAAACTTATCTAATGTCCCATGATAGCGCATGATGCAGTTCGTCGTCAAGGTCAGGTAGCGATTCAGGATCTCCACGACCGTGGCGGGATCCAGCAGCTCGCTCATGGTGGTGAAGCCGCGGATATCCACGAACAGGACGGCAATGTCAAACATTTTGCCGCCCAGATCCTCCGCCGCGCCCCCCTGCTCCAGCAGCTTGTCCAGAATGGCGGGGTCCACATAGCGGCCGAAGGTGGCCTTGATCCGCTGCTTCTCCCTTGCGGCATGAATGTAGTTATCCGCTACCGCCCAGACCAGCAGCAGGGAGGCCGCCATCGGGATGTGGCTGCACTCCAATACCCAGCCAAGGTGATAGGCGACCCGGCAGACGATGGCCCATCCCATGCACACGCCGCCCCAGCTGGCCAGAAGCCAGCCCAGCTGCTGCTCTCTCAGCACGATCAGCAGCAGCGCTGCGGCAAACAGCAGCGCCAGCTGCAAAAGCCTCGGCACCTCCCGGGGCAGGAAGCCTCCGCGGAGCGCGTCGATCAGGTTGGCCTGGATCTCGATGCCGTACATACGGGAGGCGTGGTCCACGGAGGTGACATATTCGTCCTGCATCCCCGCCGCGTAAGGACCGATGAGCACGATCTTCCCAGCGTAGTAGTCCGGCTCCACGCTGCCCTCCAGCACATCCGCAACGGACACGCCGTCATAGTATCCGCCCGGGGCGGTGGTGTAGGGCAGGAAGTAGAAGCCCTTCCCGTTTCCCTCCGGGACAGTGACCTCTGTGATCCCCTTGACCTTGCAGTATTTCTCGTAGATCACCCGGCCGAAGGAGCGCACCCGCCCCACCCCCGGCACATCCACATAGGAAAGGGCGTGGCGCAGGATACCGTCGCTGTCCGCCATAGTGTTGATGTGGCCGCTTTCCGTAACGTCAGCCAGTGCGTCAAACGGGGCATCCCAGCCCAGCA
>CAKUHV010000142.1 GCA_934659445.1 uncultured Oscillospiraceae bacterium
TTCCAGCTTGTCGAAAAAGTCTTTTCGACAAGCTGGAGAAGATTTTGAAACTTTGAAAAAGTTCCAAAATCTTATGATTAAAAACGAAAGACACCCTTCCTGGGTTTCTTTCGTAACTATCTTCCTTCCCGTATCTCTGCGTTCCACTACTTTTTCGACAGTCTCAAAGCCCCGGCGCCAAAACGGCGCCGGGGCTTCTTGTTTGGAGGGGCTTAGAACTTATCATACAGGGCGCGGATCAGGACGATGGCCTGCTCCACGGTGGTGTTGGCCTTGGGGGCCACGCCGCTGCCCTGTCCGGCCATCAGGCCGTTGTTGGTCAACAGGGCCACGGACTGCACCGCCCAGCTGTCGATGGACGCGGCGTCGTTAAAGCGCTGGGTGTCCACCGCGGCGTTCTTCACGGTCAGGGTGTCGGTGCCCATAGCGCCGTCCACATACTCGATGGCCCGGTTGAGCATGACGCAGATCTCCTGCCGGGTGATGGCGGCGTCGGGGGCGAACTTGCCCTCCCCCTTGCCGGCGGCCACCCCGGCGGCCACCGCCTTCAGGGCCATGGTGTCGCTGGTGTCATGGAAGGTGCTCTCAGCGGGGGTGATGGACTTGCCGGTGGCCTTTTCAATCATGTTCACCGCCAGTTCGGCAAACTGCAGGCGGGTGATTGGGTCCTGGTAAATGCCCCGGGTGCGCTGGGTGATCAGACCCTTGCTGTCCGCGTCCTCCAGCAGGGCCTTGGCCCAGGCGGAGGGGGCGGGAGGCCCGGCGGGAACGGTGAGGGTATAGGTGGCCGTCTGCTGCTTGAACTGGCCGCCGGAGGCCACGGCGTAGACCTTGTGGGCCCCGGCGCTCAGGGCAGTGGTGTCCAGCTCATAGTAATAGGGGGCCTGGGTGACGGTGGCCTTCAGCGCGCCGTCCACATAGTACTGCACGCTGGCGTTCTTTACCCCGGGGAAGCTGACATAGGCGGCCAGCTTGACGGTGCCGGGCTCCTTCTGCTGATAGGCGCTCAGCTCCTGCCAGTTTCCGGCACCGGCCGTGCCGTCGGTGAGGTAGCCGCCGTTATTGGCGATGGCGGTGCGATAGGCGGACAGGACAGTGGAGTTGTCATTCAGTGCGTAGGAGTAGCGCCCGCCGTTCAGGGTCACGTCGAAATAGAACACGGCCTTCACCTGGGGGTAGACCATGTTCACATAGGAGTAGAACTTGTTCAGCTGCTCGGCGGCATAAGCGGTCTGGTCGGCTCCGGTGCTGCTGTCCTTATAGGCGAAGCCGCACTCGCTGATCATCACGGGCTTGCCGTGGCTTTTGGCCAGCTCCACAATGGGCTTGATGACCACCAGGGGGTCGTAGCTGTATACGCCGGTGCCGTAGAAGGCGTTGCTGCCCACGGCGGTGGACAGGGCGTAGCTCTGGGCCTTGCCGTACATGTCGTTGTAGTTGCTCTTGTGATAGGTGGACATACCCACCCAGTCCACATACTGGTCGCCGGGGTAGAACTGCTGGATGGTCACGTTCCGGTTGCTGATGTCGTTGGGGGAGAACACCATCTGGATATTGCCGTAGGAGCGGGCGGCTTCGGCCACCTTGCGGAAGGCCTGGATGAACACGGCGGGGTCGCAGTCGGACCAGTTGTTCATCTCCGCACCCAGACGCAGCAGCACGGTGGCGTTCAGGCTGCCCAGAGTGCGCAGGCTGTCGGCAATGTAGCTGTCGGCGGACAGGACGGCCTGTGCCCCGGCGGTGTTCTCGGAGGAGAAGTTCCAGGCTACCTCCAGCACGCCGCCGCTGACGGCGCGGCGGAAGTTTTCAGAGGTATTCTTGTAGTAGCCCGTCCAGTAGTCCATGGAGTGGCCGTCGTTGAAGGTGACGTACATCAGGGCGGCGGACTCGCCGGGCTGATCGTGGCCCAGGGCGCTGCCCAGCCAGGTGCCCTGCCTGGGGCCATAGGAGTAGGAGGAGGCCGCGCTGCCCAGAGCATACAGCTTGGGGGACTGGGCCGCCTGGAGATAGGCCAGACGGGCCTTGCCGTCCAGCAGGGTGTCGTGATAGCCGTAGCCGTTGTCGTGCAGCCACTGGGCCAGCTCCAGCTGCCGCTGCAGCCAGGCGACGGCCCCGTTCAGGTCGCCCTGTACCTCGCAGATCCAGGAAGCCTTGGCGCACTTGGGCTCCAGATTCCAGCACACGTCCTGACTCAGGCCCAGGGGGCGCAGCAGGTCGTAGGTCTTCTGTACGTTGGTCAGGATGGCGGCGGTGTCGCTGCCGGAGGAGATGCTCTCCCACTGGTTGTGCAGGGGCCAGTAGGACTTGGGATAGGTGAAGGCGGAGACCGCAGCGGACATGCCCACGGTCAGAGCCGCCGCCATGGACAGGGCCAGCAGGCGGCGCAGGAGCTTTTTCATGGGAAACGACCTCTCTTTTCCGTTTTTCCCCGCAGGGGGGCGACCCCCATTATACCCAGCGGGGCGCGGGATTGCAAGGCGGGAGCGGATAAAACGTATTTTTGCGGATTTTGGCCGAAAACCCCGACTTTCTGACCTTTTGTCGCTGAAAATCTTGCGCTGCTCTGCGGCTGGTGGTATACTGGACGCAGCAGAGGAGGGATACCGTGATCAATTCCACGCTGTGCTATCTCCGCCGGGGGCAGGATGTGCTGCTGCTGCACCGGGTGAAGAAGGAGAACGACCTGAACCACGATAAATGGATCGGCGTAGGGGGCAAGTTCGAGGACAGGGAGAGCCCCGAGGACTGCGCCCTGCGGGAGATCCGGGAGGAGACCGGCCTGACCGTCACCCGGTGGCAGTACCGGGGCATCGTCACCTTTGTCTCCGACCGGTGGGAGACGGAGTATATGCACCTGTTC
>CAKUHV010000143.1 GCA_934659445.1 uncultured Oscillospiraceae bacterium
CAGAAGTGGGTCACCGATGTGACAGAGTTCAGTTTGTTTGGAGAGAAGCTCTATCTCTCGCCCATCCTTGATCTGTGCAGCAGCGATCTGGTCAGCTATACCATCTTTGACCGTCCTGTTCTGAGTGTGATTACGACTATGCTGGATAAGGCTTTTGAGAAGATACCGGATGGAACCGGGTTGATCCTTCATTCTGACCAGGGCTGGCAATACCAGCACAAGCAGTACCAGCGAATGCTCCAGAAGAAAGGTATTCAGCAAAGCATGAGCCGGAAAGGAAACTGTCTGGATAATGCTGTGATAGAAAACTTCTTCGGATTACTCAAGAGCGAATTTCTCTATCTGCAAGAATTTGATTCCATGGAACACTTCAAGCAAGAATTGATTGCCTATCTAGACTATTATGATAACCACCGTATCAAGGCAAAGCTAAAGGGCTTGCCGCCTGCTCTTCACAGACAACAAGCCCTTTCGGCTGCTTGAACAATTTTTACTTCGAAATATTGTCTAACTTTTTGGGGTCACTTCACCATTCGGTAAGTATCGGGATTTCGTTACCCTATCAAGCAATTTTAAATGGTGGCGGCACGGTTGGTACATGCCGCCATAGGAGACGAAACCTGCGGCTGCTGACACAAAATCATTAAAATATCAGCAAACAGGCCGGTTTTTATGCATATATTCCGATTTTTAAGATGTACGATCCCAGCCCTGCCGTTTTGCCAGATCCAGGATTCCAAAGGAAAACCGCTCCCACCATGCCAATGTCATCTGTGACGGGTCGCCCTCGCGGATACGCATGGTCCGGCGGATCTCCTTGGGGATGACCACGCGGCCCAGGTCGTCGATGCGGCGCACGATTCCAGTTGCTTTCATACTCTCGAACCTTTCTTGCCCGTCCCGTGGAACGGAGCATAGTCTTTTCGTTCCGGTCCCGCCGGGGCGCCGCTCCCGCCGCCGGCCGTCTGCCGTTCACGGGCTTATTATCCGCAATCGGCGGCAGCTTATTCCAGTTTGGCCGCAGGTTAAATTTGTCAAAACGCCGCCCGGCCGCGTTCTCCGGATCCCGGCCCTGCGGAAAATGGCTCTGCCGCCGGCAGAGCCATTTTCAGTACATCTCATTCAGGCAGCCCCAGACGTAGTCCAGATCCTCGAAGGGCAGCTCCGGCGTCAGGTAAAACCGCAGGTTTTCCCCCTCCTGTCGGGCATAGACCCCCCGCTTCTCCAGCCGGGTCCGCAGGCTGTCCGCATCGTGCCCCGGGAATGCGGCCAGCACCTGCCCCCGCTGCTGATCCGCCAGCAGCACCCGGGGGCCGCCGGGCCCAAAGTCCTCCAGCCGTGCCCTCCAGTGTCGGGTCAGTCGGGCGAGACGGGGACTGCCCTGCCCCGTCCAGGGGGCATCCATCCGCACCGCTCTCACAGTCTTGTCTCCAGCGGCGCGGTAACGGTGAAGCTCTCGCTCTCAAGCTGCCGCAGCAGGGTGGGTAGCACCCGGGAGAGCTGTCCCCCCTCCAGCGTCAGGTAGGCCGAGCGGCTCCGGCCGCTGAGGCTGCGCAGCACACCGCGGCTGAAGGCGGCGCTGCTCTGCCCCTCCTTCGGGGCGGCGTTCAGGCTCTCCCTCCAGCAGATCCAGCCCCCCTGCTCCAGCCGCTCCCGCTGGTCCTTGGGGGCCAGCACCACTGCCGTGCGCTGGCAGGCGGCCCGCTCCAGTTCCCGCTGTCCTTCCTCCAGAAGACGGGCTGTGGCGGCGGCGTCCTCGCCCTGTGCCGCAATGGCGATCACATGGCCGGTGCCCGCCATGCGGCGCACCTGGTCGTCCCACTGCCGGATCTGTTCGGGGGCAAGGAAGAACACGCCCAGCTTTCCCGCCCGGTCCATCAGATCCAGCACGGCGGTCAGCTCCTCCCCGCTGGTACAGCGAAAGCCCAGATACACCGCGGCGGACGGCTTTTCCTCCGGGCTGTCGTCGGGCTGCACCGGCTCCGGGTCCGGCGTGACCGGCGTAGCGGGCTTGGGATTCATCCGCTGGTTATAGTCCCGCAGGCGGCGGCCGATCAGCTCGGTGGCCGCGTCGATAAACCGGGCGTCATCCAGAGCCACGTCCTCGTTTTTCACCCGCACCAGATAGCCCTGATCCACCGTGGGCAGGACGTTATAGGACCAGCTGAAGCCGAAAAAATCGCACACCACGGCCACGGGAACATATACCCGCCCCCCGCGGCTGATGGCCTGGGCGGAAAACTCCTCGCCGGTCAGGTCGCTGTAGCAGGTGCCCGCGTTCAGGTCGAACACCAGCATTTTCCTCAGATTGAACAGGGTGGCCTTATTGCTGGACGCGCTGTAGCTGACATTCAGGCCCAGGTCCACCTTTGTGGTGTTGGTGGAGGGGCTAAACAGGGACAGGGGCACATACAGGGTCCCCCCGGACCAAACGGGCATGGTCTCGGCCGTCAGCTGCTCCAGACTGTCGTTCAAAGAGGTGAAGTACAGCGGCGCGGCCACCGCTGGGATGGCCAGAGCCGCCGCCAGCACCACCGTGCACAGCAGCAGCGACAGCGTCCGGCGCACTCGTTTCACAGCTCATCCCTCCCCGTTCCGTTTTGTGGTATTATACCATCCTTTTTCTCTGCGGGCAAGGGGCCGTCCCCGGGGCATTTTAATGGAAATTTTAAGAAATGCCTCTCCTATTTTCCCCTGGGACGTGGTATGCTCTATGTACCGGGCCCGATGGGCCCGTGGTATACTGCACTTGACCTGATCTGCACCGGAGGGG
>CAKUHV010000144.1 GCA_934659445.1 uncultured Oscillospiraceae bacterium
CTTTCGCCAAGCTGAGCCCCCGCCGTCCTTCAGACGGCGGGGGCCGATTTTTACAGCGGAGTCATTCCTTCGGCTCGGGCAGGGGGTACTCCAGGGCGTACTGCCGGAAGCGGCGGCGGAAGCCATCGTCGTCCCGCTTGGCCGCCCGCAGACTCTCGTGGAGGTTCAGGTTGTGCTGGGCCGCGTCGATGATGCAGCCGGCGATGTTGGAGCAGTGGTCGCTGGTGCGCTCCAGATCGGTGAGCAGGTCGGCCCAGACGAAGCCGGCCTCGATGCTGCACCCGCCCTGCTGCATCCGCAGGATGTGCCGGGTGCGCATCTGCTCCTTCAGCCCGTCGATCACCTGCTCCAGGGGCTCCACCTCTGCCGCCGTGGCCACGTCCCCGTTCCGGAAGGCGGTCAGGGACAGGCTCAGGATCTTCCGGATGGCGTCGGCGATGATGTGGAACTCGGCCATGGCCTGGGAGGAGAAGGACAGGCCCTTGTCCCGCAGCTCCTCCGCCGAGGTTAGGATGTTCACCCCGTGGTCGGAGATGCGCTCGAAGTCACCGATGGCCTTCAGCAGCTCGGTGGCCTCCTCGCTCTCCGCCTGGCCCATTTTCCGGGCGCTGAGCTTTACCAGATAGGTGCCCAGAATGTCCTCGTAGTGGTCGCACGATTCCTCGTCCCGGCGGACGGACTGGGCCAGCTCCGGGGTGTAGTGCTCAAAGGAGTCCAGAGAGGCGGTCAGGGCGCGCACGGCGCAGTCTGCCATTTCCGACGCAACGGCCCGGCTCTGACGCAGGGCGATGGAGGGGGTGGCCAGCAGACGCTCGTCCAGCTCCACCGTCTGCTGCTCCTGCTTCTCGTCGGGCACCAGACGGATGGCCAGCTTCTCCAGCAGGTCGCCTGCGGGCAGCAGCATGGCGGTGCACAGGATGTTGAACACCGAGTGGGCCACGGCGATGCCGGACATCGTCGCCGGCTGGTCAAGCAGTGCCGGGGCGAAAACGGCCTTGACGATACAGAACACCGTCAGCAGTACCACCACGCCGATCACGTTGAACATCAGGTGGACCACGGCGGCCCGCCGGGCGTTCTTGGTGGTGCCCACGGAGGAGAGCATGGCCGTCACCGTGGTGCCGATGTTCTGGCCCATGATGATAGGGATGGCGGCGGCGTAGCTGACCGCGCCGGTGACGGACAGGGCCTGAAGAATACCCACGGAGGCGGAGCTGGACTGGATGATGCCCGTGAGCACCGTCCCCGCCAGCACGCCCAGAACGGGGTTTTTGAACAGCAGGAACAGGCTGGTGAAGGCGGGCACCTGAGACAGGCCGGACACCGCGCCGCTCATGGTCTCCATGCCGAACATCAGGGTGGCAAAGCCCAGCAGAATGGTGCCCGTGTCCTTTTTCTTGGCGTCCCTGCAGAACATATAGAAGACGATGCCGATCACAGCCAGCACCGGAGTGAAGGAGGAGGGCTTGAGCAGCCGGACCCACAGGGAGCTGCCGTCGATGCCCCCCAGGCTGAGCAGCCAGGCGGTCACCGTGGTGCCCACGTTGGCGCCCATGATCACGTTGATGGCCTGCCGCAGGGTCATCAGACCGGAGTTGACAAAGCCCACCACCATGACTGTGGTGGCGGAGGAGCTTTGAATGATGGCGGTAACGCCCAGACCGGTGAGAAAGCCCATAAACACGTTGCTGGTCATCTTGTCCAGCAGGGTGCGCAGCTTGCCCCCCGCCCGGCGCTCCAGGGCCTGTCCCATCAGGCTCATGCCGAAGAGGAACAGGCTCAGTCCCCCCAGCATGGTCAATACATTAAAAATATCCATTTTACATTTCCCATTCTTTCCCGTGGCCGCGGCGTCCTTGTGCCGGCCGTATTCTTTGCATTCTCTGCTTAACTATCAGTATGGCGGAAAAATGTCAAATCTGTCATCAGGGGAATGTAAAATCCATGTAAAATCGGAGGGGGTATTTTTTGGCAGTTCATGGGGCAATGGATGCGGGCCGGCGGGGACATTGTCCCATGCAAGGCTCCATAGAGGTTGCTTCCGTAGGGCAAGGACAAAGCCCTCGCCCTACGGAATATTTCGGCCTGCGGGCCGACCTCCTTTGCCCATGTCGGCAAAGGAGGCAAAACGCCATTCAAGGGGAGAGGGATTTCGATTTCCCTCTCCCCTTGAAAAACCCCTCTCCTTGAAACCGACCAAGCAAAGGGGGGCTGCGGCCCCCCTTTTGGATGTACCCCCTAGGGCCGTGAACCGGAACGGGGTGCGCCGATTTTACGTATCTATTTTCTGAACTGTATTCCCGTAGGGCCCGATGCCCTCATCGGGCCGCCGTATAGGTTTTCGGGACGCACCATTAGGGTTCCCGTAGGGGCGGCCCCATGTGGCCGTCCCTGCAAGGTCTAACACCATAGGAAAAATTTATTCACTGAGCGGAACCCAAAAAAGAGAGACACGATTTTCATCGTGTCTCTCTTTTTTGGTACGCCTGAGCGGATTCGAACCGCTGGCCTTCCGCTTAGGAGGCGGACGCTCTATCCTGCTGAGCTACAGACGC
>CAKUHV010000145.1 GCA_934659445.1 uncultured Oscillospiraceae bacterium
ATACGGGAAGGAAGATAGTTACGAAAGAAACCCAGGAAGGGTGTCTTTCGTTTTTAATCATAAGATTTTGAAACTTTTTCAAAGTTTCAAAATCTTCTTCAGCTTGGCGAAAAGGCTTTTTCGACAAGCTGAGCCGCCCACCCGCGCAAGCGGGTGGGCGGCCTTTGTCTTTTCCGCCTTACTTCTGTGCCCGGCTGACGCCCTCCCAGGACTGGGGGGCGGGGAGCCCCACAAGGTCCAGCACCGTGGGGGCGATGTCCAGCAGCCGCAGCTGATCGCAGCGGGTGTTTTTGGGGAAACGCTCACCCCAGAACCACATGGGGATGCGCCGGTCCACGGGCTCGAAGCCGTGATCCCTGTCGTGGCCGCCGTGGTCGGCGGTGATGATCATGCTGTATCCCTCTGGCAGGGCGCGGAACACCTTCTCCGCGCATTCGGAGCCTACGCTGAGGGCCTCGATATACTCCGGGCTCATCCAGCCCTGGTGGTGGCCCACGATGTCCGCCATCTCGTAGTAGTAGAAAATGAAGTCATACTCGCCGGTGCCGATCACATCCAGCGCCCGGTCCACAAACCGGCGCTCGAAGGCGATCATCTCCTGCTGGTCCCGGCCCATGTTGTCCATGCGCTCGTAGAAGCTGTAGTCCACCTCGCCGGGGCGCACGATGTCCCGCAGCTCGTTCCAGCTGTAGACCATGGCGGTGCGGCGGCCGCCCCTGCGGCACTCGCCCACCAGACTTCTGGCCTCGGCGGGCAGGGGGATGAAGCTGTTGTTCAGGTTGCCGTGGACGCTGGGGCTGATCCCGTTGAACAGGGAGATGTGGCAGGGCATGGTGATGGAGGGCACCACGGTCTGGGCGTCGAAGGACCAGAGGCTCTCTTTACGCAGCTCTCGCAGGAAGGGGTGCTGGCACTGCTCGATCCCGTCGGGTCTCATGCCATCCAGCAGCATAACGACTACTTTGTGGCTCATATTGTCTCCTTTCAGAGCATCGGACCGCGGCCGCAGACCGCCAGTCGCTTAAAACTCCACAAAATGATGTAAGAATACAGCGCAGTTGCATTATACTTTTCGTGGAGAATGTTGTCAATACGGAGGGGGAAAAATCCGAGCCGCGGACAAAAATTTTCCGCATTGTACAAACAGACAAAAATCCGCATATATTTCGGACGATTATTTGCGGAATGCAGGGCTGCACTGAGAGAAAACTCCCATTTTTTGCCGGAAACAGGGGAGTTCTTCGCAGAAAAACAGTGATACAGGCGTGTGGAATCAAACACAACAATCCACGAAATACTATCAAAAACGGTCTTGATTTTGCCGACATTCCATACTATAATGTCGCTGTCAGGTCGGGCGCGGGGTATCAGCTCCCAGGTGCTCAGGCGGACTGCCTGCCGCCGCCGCGCCTGATCCGGAGAGATAACAGGCAGAACAGCAGCCGCTGATCGATTTGATTTGAAAGGATGGTCGAATATGTCATTTGCCAATCGCTGTCTCAGAAGCCTGCGGCCTTATCCCCTGGCTTCCCATAAGATCTGGACGGTGTCCCGCGAGGAGCGGAAGGAGATGCTGAAGCTGGACTGGAACGAGGCCACGGTGCCCCCCTCCCCCAATGTGGCCAAGCGCGTGCTGGAGCTGGCCCAGCAGGGCGACTTCTACAACATCTACCCCTCCACCACCAACGAGGAGCTGACCGCTCTGCTGTCAAAGTACTGCGGGCTGCCCGCCGAGAATATGCTGTACTTCTCCGGCTCCGACGCGGTGCATGAGTGCATCTCCCGGGTGTTCCTGGCCCCCGGCGATCCCGTTCTGCTGCTGGGCCCCACTTATGACAACTTCCGTCTGACCGCCGAGGCCCTGGGCACCAAGATCAATATCTTCGAGGTGACCGAGGACTTTGTGTTCGAGGCCGACAAGTTCGAGGCGAAGATCGACGCCCTGCACCCCTCCTTCGTGTACATCTGCTCCCCCAACAACCCCACGGGCTATACCCACAGCGTGGAGTATGTGGAGCATCTGCTGAACAAGTATGCCGACACCATGTTCCTGCTGGACGAGGCGTATTATGAGTTCGCCGGCATCACCGTGAAGGATCTGGTGCTGACCCACAACAACATCCTGGTCACCCGCACCATGTCCAAGGCCTTCGGCATCGCCAACTTCCGCTTTGGCTATGTGCTGTCCTCCAAGGAGAATATCACCGCCATGGGCATGGTCCGCAACCCCAAGAACGTGCCCACCTTCACCCAGGCTGCCGCCATGGGCGTTCTGGAGGACACCCAGTATATGTGGGACTATGTGGCCCAGGTGCGCGACGCCCGCGACGCATTCTATCAGGACCTGCTGGCCCTGGGGGAGAAGTACATGAAGCCCTATTACGGCTACGGCAACTTCATCCTCATCAAGTGCGTCTCTCCCGAGTTCCGTCAGGGGCTGATGGCCCATCTGACCGCCCGGAACATCTTTGCCCGCGCCATGTATCAAAGCCCCATGCTGGCCGCCTGCGTGCGCATCTCCATCGGCACCAGACCCCAGATGGAG
>CAKUHV010000146.1 GCA_934659445.1 uncultured Oscillospiraceae bacterium
CTGCTTATACTTGGCCTCGGCCTGCTGGAACATCTGCCGGGCCTTCAGGATCTCCTGATCGTCCGTCTCGGCAAAGCCGGTGGCCTCGGCAATCAGCTCGTCGGTCATACCCGCCCGGCGCAGGTCGGCCTTGGCCAGGAACTCCGCGTTGCCGCCCAGCATGATGTCGGTGCCGCGGCCGGCCATGTTGGTAGCCACGGTGACGGCCCCGAACTTGCCCGCCTGAGCCACGATCTCCGCTTCCTTCTCGTGGTTCTTGGCATTCAGCACATTGTGCTTGATGCCCATGCGGGAGAGCATCCTGCTCAGCAGCTCAGACTTCTCGATGGACACAGTGCCCACCAGCACGGGCTGGCCCTTGGCGTGGCACTCCTCCACCTGCTTCATAATGGCGCGGTACTTGCCCGCCTCGTTCTTATACACCACGTCGGGGTGGTCGATACGGGCCAGAGGCTTGTTGGTGGGGATCTCCACGATGTCCAGCTCGTAGATGGTGCCGAACTCCTCCTGCTCGGTCATGGCGGTGCCGGTCATGCCGGACAGCTTGTCGTACAGGCGGAAGTAGTTCTGGAAGGTGATGGTGGCCAGAGTCTTGGACTCGTGGGCCACGGTGACGCCCTCCTTGGCCTCGATGGCCTGGTGCAGGCCCTCGTTATACCGGCGGCCGAACATCAGACGGCCGGTGAACTCGTCCACGATGATGACCTGTCCGTCCTTCACCACATAGTCGATGTCCCGCTTCATCACGCCCCGGGCTTTGATGGCCTGGTTGATGTGGTGAGACAGGGTAGTGTTCTCCGGGTCGGCCAGATTCTCGATGTTGAAGAACTGCTCCGCCTTCTTGATGCCCCGGGCCGTCAGGGTGGCGGTGCGGGCCTTCTCGTCCACGATATAGTCGGCGTCAATGTTGACGTCCTCTTCCTCTTTCTCATCCACCTTGGCAATGCGGCGGCAGACCAGTCTGGAGGCAAACTGATCGGCGATGGTGTACAGCTGGGTGGATTCCTCCCCCTGGCCGGAGATGATCAGCGGGGTACGGGCCTCGTCGATGAGGATGGAGTCCACCTCGTCCACGATGGCAAAGGCGTGGCCCCGCTGCACCTGCTCGCTGGCGTAGATGGCCATGTTGTCCCGCAGGTAGTCGAAGCCGAACTCGTTGTTGGTGCCGTAGGTGATGTCGGCGTTATAGGCGGCCTTCTTGTCCGCCCCCATGACGCCGTGGATGATCAGACCCACGGACAGGCCCATGAAGCGGTAGACCTTGCCCATCCACTCGCTGTCGCGCTTGGCCAGATAGTCGTTCACGGTGACGATGTGCACGCCCTTGCCCGCCAGTGCGTTCAGATAGGCGGGCAGGGTGGCCACCAGGGTCTTGCCCTCGCCGGTCTTCATCTCGGCAATGCGGCCCTGATGCAGGACGATGCCGCCGATGAGCTGCACCCGATAGGGGCGCATCTCCAGCACGCGCCACGCCGCCTCGCGGCAGGCGGCGAAGGCCTCGGGCAGAATGTCGTCCAGCGTCTCTCCGTTGGCAAGGCGCTGCTTGAATTCGGGGGTCTTGGCCTGGAGCTGGGCGTCGGTCAGCGCCTTATACTCCTCCTCCAGGGCTTCGATCTTGTTCACAATGGGCATGATGGCCTTCACTTCCCGCTGGGAGCTGGTGCCAAACAGTTTTGTGATCAAACTCATTTCGTCAAACACCTCTTTGCTGCGGCCGGCAAAGCCGCGGATACAAATCAATTCAGTATAGCACAGGCGGGTCCCCAAAAAAAGAGGGAATTGTAAACTTTTTACCTGGGGCCCTCTGCATTTTCCCCAAAGAGAGGGCCCCGAACGGGGAAATTATCCACCCTCCGCACATATTTGTTTTTCAGGGGTTGACATTCTCCGGAGGCGGTGGTATGGTATGCCTACAATCAAACAGGACAGACGAAGCGCCCAGGAAAAGGCCATGTGCCTGCCGAAGGAGTAACACTCTCAGGCTTCCCCGCATGGGGATGAGGACTGCGCGCGGATGTAACTCTGGAGAAGCCCGCATCAGCGGGGGCCGAAGGTGCAAAGCAGGCATATGCCTGCCAATCTCTCAGGCAAAAGGACAGAGCAAGCGGACGGTCATCCCGTCCGTGCGCGCCTCGGCGCGCCGATCCTCTCCGGAGCGGCAGATGGAACAGCTTCCATCCGCCGGTCCGTTTTATTTTTCCCAACCTCTGCCGTTTGGGACATTTTCGGGAGGAATTTTCTATGGAAGCATTCATCACCAAACTCGACACCGTACTCTTCCCCATCGTGTGCAACATCAACACCTACCTGTCCAACTACATTCTGGTCTTCCTTCTGGTGGGCGTGGGCCTGTGGTACACCATCCAGACCCGTTTTGTTCAGGTGCGCTGCTTCGGCGAGGGCATGAAAAAGGTGTTCGGCAACCTGACCCTGCGGGGCAAAAAGCATGACAGCGGCATGAGCTCCTTCCAGGCGCTGGCCACCGCCATCGCCGCCCAGGTGGGCACCGGCAACATCGTGGGCGCCTCCGGCGC
>CAKUHV010000147.1 GCA_934659445.1 uncultured Oscillospiraceae bacterium
CTTTTTTGACAGTCTCCGGCCCCCGCCGTCTAAAAGACGGCGGGGGCCTTTTCATAGACAGGGACAGGGCAGGGGAGAGGGCGTTATTCCTCCGGCCGCGGGGGATACATGGTCCGGGCGGCGGCGATGAACTGGGACAGCACCCCCCACTGATAGGACTGGCGGCGATAGCCGAAGCGGATGGGGTAGACGCAGTCCTGCTGAAAGCGGAAGACCAGCAACTGCTTCAGCTCCCGGGTGCTCAGGGTGCCGTCGATCAGGCAGTCGGGGCAGAAGCAGATGCCCACCCCCTGTACGCACAGGGCCAGCAGGGTCTCCATGTTCTCCGACTGGGCGCGGATCTGCGGGTAAAAGCCCGCGGCCTTCAGCTGCCGGCGGCCCAGCTGGCCGCCGATGTCCTGGGGCACGCCCATAAGGAAGGGGCACTTGCGGAAGGCCGCCAGCTCCTGGGTGGAGAGCACCGGCCCCGCGGGCACCCGCTCCGCCAGAGGCAGCAGCGACCGGGGCACCAGCATACACACCTCCTCCTCATAGAACTCCTCCATCTGGATGTCCGGAAGGCTCTGGGGAAAGGCGGCCACCGCCAGATCCACCGAGCCGTCCAGCAGCCGGGCGTGCAGCTCCTCGTTGCTGGCCTCCACCAGATCCACCTGCACGTTGGGGTAGCGCTCCTGAAAGGCGGCAATAATCCGGGGCATCAGCAGACGCCCCCGGGTATAGGCGATACCCACCCGCAGCAGTCCCCTCTGGTTGCCGGTGATGTCGCAGAACTCGTGGCGCAGGGCCTGATACTCCTGCTGGAACTGCAGGGCGTAGCGCAGGAACACCTGCCCGGCATAGGTCAGCTCCAGGGGGGTGCGGCGCAGCAGCAGCTGGCAGTTCAGCTCCCGCTCCAGCGCGGCGATGTGGGCGCTCAGGGTCTGCTGGGTGATGTGCAGCTGGTCGGCGGCGCGGGTAAAGCTGCGCTTGTCCGCCACTGCGGCAAAGTATTCCATGGACAGGAAGTTCACGGAGTTCTTCCCCCCTTATTACAGTATTTTTCCTGTATTGTATACCGAAATTTCGCGCTTTGCAACGGTTTTTCCCGATGGTATAATACCATCGCTCTCATTTCTAAGTGAGGAGGGATCTCCTTGGAGCTGTTTACCCTTCTGATCTTCTGCGCCGTGCTGCTGCTGTGCGTGGTGCTGAAGCTGTCTGTGCTGTACGCCCTGGGGGCCGGGGCATTGATCTTCTGCCTTTACGGGCGGAAAAAGGGCTTCTCCTGGGGGCAGCTGGGGAAGATGCTGCTGGACGGGGCGGCCACGGCCAAAAACGTGGTGTTCATCGTGGGCATGATGGGCATTGTGGCCGGCCTGTGGCGGGCCTGCGGCACCATCCCCTATATCATCTGCGCCGCCTCCGCCTTTGTGCGCCCGGACACCGTGGTGCTGATGACCTTTCTGATGAACGCCGGGGTGTCCATGCTCATGGGCTCCGCCTTCGGCGTGTCCGCCACCATGGGGGCCATCTCCATGACCATGGCCGCGGCCATGGGGGTGGACCCGGTGCTGGCCGGGGGCGCCATGCTGTCCGGCGTGTTCGTGGGGGACCGGGCCGCCCCCGTGTCCTCCAGCGCCCTGCTGATCAGCGAGCTGACCCATACGGACCTGTTCGACAATCTGAAGCGGATGCTCCACCAGGGGGCGGCGCCCTTTCTGCTTTGCTGCGCCCTGTACGGCGGGGCGGGCCTGCTGATGGGTAGCTCCGGCGGGCGGACGGAGGACCTGTGGACCCTGTTCGGCCGGGAGCTGACCCTCCACTGGGCGGCCCTGATCCCCGCCGCGGCGATCCTGCTGCTGTCCTTCCTGCGGGTGCCCACCAAGAAAACGGTGGCCGTCAGCATCCTGCTGGCGGCGGCGGTGTGCCTGCTGGTGCAGCGGCTCACCCCGGCCCAGACCCTGCGGGCGGCCCTGCTGGGCTTCCGTGCCAACGACGTCCGGGTGGCCGCCATGCTGGACGGCGGCGGGCTGATCTCCATGGTCAAGTCCATGTGCATCGTGGGCCTGTCCTCCTCTTACTCCGGCATCTTCCGCCAGACCCCCCTGCTGTCCGGCATCCGGGCCAATATCCGGGCCGCGGGGGACAGGCTCTCCCCCGTGGGGGCCATGATCCTTACCTCTCTGGCCACGGGGGCCGTGGCCTGCAACCAGACCCTGTGCATCCTGATGACCCATCAGCTGTGCGAGGGAATGGAGGACGACCATAAGCTGGCTCTGGACCTGTCAGACACCGCCGAGGTGCTGGCCGCGCCCATCCCCTGGTCCATCTCCGGCGGGGTGCCCCTGGCCTCCGCCGGCGCCCCCACAGCCAGCCTGCTCACCGCCTTCTTCCTCTATCTGGTGCCGCTGCACACCCTGCTGCGGAGCAGAAAGAAAAAATAGCTTCCGTCTGTGCGCCCCTCCCTGAACCGCACCCCATTTGTTGGACAGTATGATATAATGTCCAACAGATGGGGTGATTTTAATGGCAAAGGGAGTAC
>CAKUHV010000148.1 GCA_934659445.1 uncultured Oscillospiraceae bacterium
AGACATTGGGGTGATTCGATTTACAGGGCTAAGGTCCTTCAGCGGGATATCTAAGGGCGGCAGCCCTTAGACACGTTTTTGCCTCCTTTTTGCGTGCGCAAAAAGGAGGTCGCCCTGGGGGCGAAACCCCAGTCCCCGTCCCCGCCGCGCGGGGGAACGGGCCGCTGGGGACATGGCCCAGGCCACCCTCTCTTGCCCTGTTGGGGCAATTCACCTTGTCGGCCCCTACAGAGAAACAGGAAGCCCGGCGGGCGGCCCCTACAGAGAAACAGGAAGCCCGGCGGGCGGCCCCGTTTTGTCATCCTGAGCGCTTTCTTTTTTGTCATCCTGAGCGCTTTCTTTTTTGTCATCCTGAGCGCAGCGAAGGATCTTGACGTAAAGATTCTTCGGTGCTTCGCACCTCAGAATGACAGGAGGGGAGATACACCTCAGAATGACAGGAGGGGAGATACACCTCAGAATGACAGGAGGGGAGATACACCTCAGAATGACAGGGGGGATGCAGATGCACCTCAGAATGACAGGGGGGACAACTCACCGCCGGGTGATGTGGCTGCGGATGCGCTCGGTGATCATGTCCAGCGCCACCAGGTTGTACCCCCCGTCCAGCACTACGATGTCGGCATACTGCCGGCTGGGCTGGACGAACTGCTCGTGCATGGGCTTCACCGTGGTGAGATACTGGCTGATCACCGAATCCAGCGACCGGTCCCGCTCCTTCACGTCCCGCAGGATGCGGCGGAGGATGCGCACGTCGGCGTCGGTATCCACAAAGATCTTGATGTCCATCAGGTCCCGCAGGGCCTTGTTCTCAAAGATCAGGATGCCCTCCACGATGACCACCCGGGTGGGCCGCACCTCCACCGTCTCGTCCGAGCGGTTGTGGATGGCGTAGTCGTACACCGGGCAGTGGATGACCTCCCCGGCGGCCAGCTTTTTCAGGTCGGCCACCATCAGGTCGGTGTCGAAGGAGTCGGGATGGTCGTAGTTCAGGGCGGCCCGCTCCTCGTAAGTCATGCCCACATGGCGCTTGTAGTAGTTGTCGTGGTAGACCACGGAGACGTCGTCCCCGAAGGTCTCCATCAGCTTGCGGGTCAGGGTGGTCTTGCCGGAGCCGGTGCCCCCGGCGATGCCGATGATCATGGTGTCCATGAATGATGCCCCCTCTTCTGTCTGCACGGTATCCTAATATGAAATCATAGCACACCGGGCCCGCTTTGGCAACCATTTTCCCGCCCAAAGACCCGCCAAAAGGGGAGCGGCGGAAAGGAAAGTGAAATGTTTCACGATTATTTCATATTTCGGACTTGTAATTTGGCGGACGAGCGCATATAATGACAGGGGCAATGGGGGAAAAGGGGGCGCTTTTGTGGTCAATATCGTGCTGGTGGAGCCGGAAATCCCGCAAAACTGCGGCAATATCGCCCGCACCTGCGCCGCCACCCGCAGCCGCCTCCATCTGGTGGAGCCCCTGGGCTTCGACATCAGCGAAAAGGCGGTGAAGCGGGCGGGGCTGGACTACTGGCCCATGGTAGATATTACCGTCTACCACGACCTGGACGAGCTGTTCGAGCGCAACCCTGACCCCGACCTCTGGCTGGCCACCACCAAGGCCCCCAGGGACTACACACAGGCCCGCTTCCGGGACGACTGCTGGCTGTTCTTCGGCAAGGAGACCGCCGGCCTGCCGCTGGAATTCAGAGAGCGATACCGGGACCGCTGCCTGCGCATCCCCATGCGGGCGGACGCCCGCAGCCTGAACCTGTCCAATTCGGTGGCCATCCTGGCTTACGAGGCGCTGCGCCAGCAGGGCTTCCCCGGCTTGAGCGGCGAGGGCGAGATGGCGCGGACATGAGTGCGCGTCATAGTTTGTTTGTATGGTAAGGAAGGAAAGGAGAACAAAAGATGAACTACAACAAAAAGACCGTCCGGGACGTGGACGTGAAGGGCAAGCGGGTGCTGTGCCGCTGCGACTTCAACGTGCCCCAGGACAAGGAGACCGGGGCCATTACCGACGATAACCGCATCGTGGCCGCCCTGCCCACCCTGAATTATCTGCTGGACAACGGCGCGGCGGTGATCGCCTGCTCCCATCTGGGCAAGCCCAAGGGGGAGGTCAAGCCCGCCCTGACCCTGGCCCCCGTGGCCAAGCGGCTGAGCGAGCTGCTGGGCCGTGAGGTGATCTTCGCCGCCGACGTGGTGGGGGAGGACGCCAAGGCCAAGGCCGCCGCCCTGAAGCCCGGCCAGATCATGCTTTTGGAAAATCTCCGCTTTGAGCCCGGCGAGGAGAAGAACGACCCCGCCTTTGCCAAGGCCCTGGCCGACATGGCCGACCTCTACGTGTCCGATGCCTTCGGCACCGTCCACCGCGCCCACGCCTCCACCGCCGGCGT
>CAKUHV010000149.1 GCA_934659445.1 uncultured Oscillospiraceae bacterium
CCGCTCTGCTTCTTTCCTTGGGGAGCGGGGCAGTCTGTAACTGTTCTGTAATTGTATCCCGGGCGGAAAAGTGATAGAATATCACGGCCCGGCCGCAAAGACACGGAGCGGGCGGAACAGAACATACAGCCGGCCTGCGGGTCGGTCAAGAAGGAGAATGGAATGATGGAAGGCAAGCATGAGCAGCAAAAGCCGGCCGGGCGCAAAGCGCCCGTGGTGCTGGCGGCGGCTGCGGCTGTGCTGGCGGCGGCATACATAGGTCTGTGCGCCTGGGTGGGCGGACAGGATAAGGTGATGCCCAATGTGAGTGTGTCCGGCATTGATGTATCCGGGCTGACCGCGCAGGAGGTCAACGAGACCGTGACTCGGGTGCGGCAGGAGCTGGGCAGCGCCGCGTCGGTCCGGCTGACCTATCAGAGCTGGAGCGGTGTGCTGTACGGCGACCAGCTTCAGACCGCGGATGAGGACGCGGGGGCCGCCGCCGTGGCCGTGGGGCGGGAGCACTTTCTGACCCAGGGCTTCCAGTATCTGCGGCATCTGGCCGGCGGCGGGGACGAGGCCGTGACCGGGGACGGGGACGTGCCCCAGGAGCAGCCCGAGCTGGACCGCGTGCTGGCGGATATGGAAAAAAAGCTGGGATTTGACGCCAATCAGGCCAGCTATGAGGTGGCGGGCGACCGGCTGGAGATGACCAAGGGCACCACCGGCTGCTCTGTAGACCGGCAGCAGGTGCTGTCCGCCGCCGCCTCCGCCATGGCGCAGGCGTACCGCCAGGCCGCGGAGTCCGGCGGACAGGCGGCCGAGACCGAGGTGGATCTGTCCCCCATGGTGAAGGAGATGCCCCCGGAGACGCCGGACTTCAGCGCGATCTACCAGCAGCTGCACAGGGAAATGGTGGACGCCGCCATGGACCCGGAGACCTATGAGATCACCGAGGGACAGGACGGCGTGGATCTGGACCTGTCCGCGCTGGAGCGGGAGTATGACCAGGCCGGGGAGGGGGAGACCTTCTCCGTCCCCCTGGCCATTACAAAGGCCAGGGAGACCCGGCAGACGCTGGAGAGCAAGCTGTTCAAGGACGTGCTGGGGCAGGCCACCAGCAAGGTGAGCGGTACCGCCAACCGAAAGACCAACGTAAAGCTGGCGGCGGCGGCCTGCAACGGCAAGATCCTGCTGCCCGGCGAGGTGTTCTCCTATAACGGCACCACCGGCAGCCGCACAGCGGACAAGGGCTATCTCCCCGCCCCCATCTATGTGGGGGGCAAGTCTCAGGACGACGTGGGCGGCGGCATCTGTCAGCCCTCCTCCACCATCTACTACGCGGTGCTGCACACCACGCTGGAGATCGTGGAGCGGCACAACCACACCTTTGCCGTGGGCTATGTGCCCGATGGCATGGACGCCACGGTGTATTACGGCAGTCTGGACTTCCAGTTCAAGAACAGCACCGATTACCCCATCAAGATCGTCACCGAGAGCTATGACAAGGGCGGCAGCCGCTATCTGACGGTGAAGCTGCTGGGCACCAATGCCGACGGGCGCTACGCCAAGCCCGAGCGCATCCAGTTCGACTGGGAGGAGCCCACCACCGTCTATAAGCCGGCCGAGTCCGTGGCCCGGGGCACTCTGGTGCTAGACAAGGAGCAGTACGCCTATAAAGGCCGCAAGGCCAAGACCTTCCGCTATATCTACGAGAAGGACGGCACGCTGGTGGAGAAGCAGGATCTGGGCGTGAGCAAGTATAAGATGCGCCCCCACACCTACTACTACAATCCGGCGGACGGCGACCCCGCCACCTGGACGGACGGCCAGCCCCCCAAGCCCGCAGTGGACCCGGGGACCGCGACAGATCCCGGCACCACGACAGAGCCCGGCACTGTGGTGGACCCGGGCGCCGCCACCGACCCCGGTACTGCCACCGACCCCGGTACTGCCGCCGATCCCGACCAGACCGGGGACAACGGCCCCGGGGGAGAGGGCGGAGAGACGCCGGAGCAGCCATAACAACACCTGACCCCCGCCCCGGCCGGGGCGGGGGCTTCTTATGGAAAGAAAGCACAGAACAAAGGAGCGGATATCATGTTTCAAGGTTTCAGTCAGGGGGCGGTGGACTTCCTCTGGGGCATTCGGTTCAACAACGAGCGCGGCTGGTTTCTGGCCCACAAGCAGGAGTATCTGGAGCTGCTGGACGCACCCCTGAGAGAGCTGGGGCGACAGCTGTGGCAGGCCATGGACGGGGAGTTCCCAGAGCTGGGGCTGAACCTGCATGTGTGCCGCATCTACCGGGATGCCCGGCGGCTGCACGGTCGGGGGCCCTATAAGGACCACCTGTGGCTGGTGCTGGAGCGGCCCCACGAGCGGTTCGAGGCGGTGCCCGCCTTCTATTTTG
>CAKUHV010000150.1 GCA_934659445.1 uncultured Oscillospiraceae bacterium
CGTGAAAAAGGTGCCCCAGGAACAGCTTGTGGACGAGCTGTTCGCCCTGATCGATACCCTGTGAATGTGAGAGAGTGAGTTGACCCTATGTCAAGAGAGATACCGTTTTTAGAGATGTTCGCGGCCCTGAACCGCTGGACGGAGCTGGCTGCGGGGGTGGCCGGGTGGCGGATCGTGTCCGCGGCCATCGACCAGACCAGCCGCAGCGCCGACCTGGTGGTCAGCGGCGCGGCCGGGGCCGGGCCCAACCTTGTCCGGGAGGCACAGGATATGATCTGCCGGGCCTATGGACTGTCCAGCGCGCGCATCCGGGCAGCACAGGAAAATCCGGCCCCCGCCGAACCCGCTCCGGGGGAGAAAACGGAGGAGAAGGCCGCGGCGGTCCCCGGGGAGGAGAGAGAGTCCGCCGCCCCCCAGGACGCCTTTGCCAAGGCACAGGCCATCCGGGCCGCCGCCATGAAAAAGGCCGCCGCAAGACCCGCCGCCCCGGTCCAGACCAAAGGAAACGGAAAGACCATTTTCGGCAAGGAGATCAAAAAGCAGCCCATCCCCATGTCCGACCTGGAGCTGGATATGGGCATGGTGGTGGTAGAGGGCGATGTGTTCGCCGTGGATCACCGGGAGCTGAAGAAACGGGGCGCCTGGGTGGTGGCCTTCGATGTGACGGACTACACCGGCTCCATCCGGGTGAACAAGTTCTTTGCCGGGGAAGAGGGCAAGCCCATTGTGGACGGCGTCAAAAAGGGAATGCGCCTGAAGATCCAGGGCCGGCTGAACATGGACCGCTTTTACGGCGATATGGTGCTGGAGCCCATGGCGATCATGACCGCCGAGCGGGAGGTCAGGACCGACAACGCCCCGAAGAAGCGGGTAGAGCTCCATCTGCACACCAATATGTCCGCCATGGACGCCCTGACGGCGGTGGGCTTTAAGACGGACTCCACCATCGGCACGGACAAGAACGTGGTCAAGCGGGCGGAGCGGTGGGGCCACCCCGCCATCGCCATCACCGACCACGGGGTGACCCACGCCTTCCCCAACGCCAAGCACTCCGCCAAGAAGATCAAGATCCTGTTCGGGGTAGAGGCCTACTTCATCAACGATGTGGACGACCGGGTGGTGGTGCACGGGGACGTGCACCAGCCCTTCAACGACGAGATCGTCTGCTTTGACATTGAGACCACCGGTCTGGACCGACGGCAGGAGGTCATCATCGAGATCGGCGCGGTGGTACTGAAAAACGGCGAGGTGGGGGAGCGGTTCAACACCTTCGTGGATCCCCGGCGGCGGCTGCCCACGGAGATCGTGAATCTGACGGGCATCACCGACGCCATGCTGGAGGGGGCCCCCAGTCAGGAGGAGGCCCTGCGGGCCTTTCTGGCCTTTGCGGGGGACCGGCCCCTGGCCGCCCACAACGCGGACTTCGACATGGGATTTATCGCTGCGGGCTGTGAAAAGTATGGCATCCCCTTCCATAACGCCTCCATCGACAGCCTGATCCTGGCCCAGAATCTGCTGCCTGATCTGGGCAAATATAAGCTGGACATTGTGGCCGAGCGGCTTCAGCTGCCCGCCTTCAACCACCACCGGGCCAGCGACGACGCGGCCACAGTGGCCTATATGCTGCCCCCCTTCTTCAGGATGATGGAGGAGATGGGCCTGCACGATCTGGCGGACATCAACCCCTATATGCCAAAGCTGCGCAAAAAGGGCAAGGCCCGGCGGCAGCCTAAGCACCTGATCGTCCTGGCCAAGAACAACACCGGCCTGCGCAACCTGTATAAGCTGGTGTCCCTGTCCCAGCTGGAACACTTCAAGCGCTACCCCATCATGCCCAAGTCCCTGATCAACGAGAACCGTGAGGGCCTGATCATCGGCTCCGCCTGCGAGGCGGGGGAGCTGTTCCGGGCGGTGGTGGACGGAAAGAGCTGGGAGGAGCTGAAGCGCATCGCCTCCTGGTACGACTATCTGGAGATCCAGCCCATCTGCAACAATATGTTCATGCTGCGCAAGGGCATGGTGCACAGCGAGGAGGAGCTGCGGGACTTCAACCGCACCATTGTGAAGCTGGGGGAGGAGCTGGGCAAGCCGGTTTGCGCCACTGGGGACGTCCACTTTCTGGACCCGGAGGACGAGATCTACCGCCATATCCTCTTGGCATCCAAGGGCTTTGAGGACGCCGATTCGCCCCTGCCCATCTACTTCAAGACCACGGAGGAGATGCTGGAGGAGTTCTCCTATCTGGGGAAGGAGAAGGCCTATGAGGTGGTGGTGAAGAACACCAACTTCATCGCCGATTGCTGCGACCCCATCGAACCCCTGCCCAACGGCCTGTTTGCCCCCAAGCTGGAGGACTCCGACGGGGAGCTGA
>CAKUHV010000151.1 GCA_934659445.1 uncultured Oscillospiraceae bacterium
CACTCGCTGGAGCTGCGGGTGCCCTACCTGGACCGGGAGGTGTGGGACGTGGCCCGGCGCATCCCCAGCAGCCAGAAAATGCGGGGCAAGTCCACCACCAAGTATGCCCTGCGGGTGGCGGCGGTGCCCCTGCTGCCTGACGACTGGATCAAGCGGCCCAAGGTGGGCTTCCCGGTGCCCTTCGTCCAGTGGCTGCAGGAGGAGAAGTGGTACAACTGGGCCCGGGAGCTGCTGGCTCAGGACTGGGTAGGCGAGTTCTTTGACCGCGCCTATCTGGCCGACCTGCTGGAGCAGCACTACTCCGGCAAGGCCCACACCCACCGAAAGCTGTACACCGTGCTCTCCTTCCTCATCTGGTATCAGGACTATTTCCCCGAGAAGTGCGGCGCCCAGCCCTTCGTGCCCGCCAACTGAACTGTAATCAGCCGGAGCGTCAATGGCGCTCCGGCTGATTTTTTGTTTCACCGCCCGCTATTCCTTCACCGGCAGAACCAGCCGCGAGCAGTACCGCCGGGTCTCGATCTCCCGGCCGGTATAGGGGGCGACGATGCCCAGAATACGCGGCAGGCCAGCGGGCGTCAGGCCGCGCTCTCCGACCTCCCGGCCCAGCGTCAGCCACGCCCCGTCCACACCGGCATAGTCGCCGCAGTACAGCACTGACAGCACCCGGCACTCCGGCAGCACCTCCGCGTCCGCGGGCGCCCGCTCCCGCCGCACGGGCACGCAGACCGCATAGCGGTACGGCTGGTCGCTGATGTACCCCTCCAGGTAGTCCTGCCGGTCCGAGATGGTGAAGAGCGGCTCATCAGAGAGCACGCAGCCCCGGCGGACGCACGCGCTGTAAAAATCATACATGGCGGCGTAGCGTTCCTCAAAGGTGCTCCCTTCGCACCAGCGCATGCAGCAGGTCACGGCTGGCAGGGTCGTCACCTGCACGGAGATACCGGACGGCTCCCGCGTCCGCAACCGCAGCTCCTCTACGCTGCGCTGCAGGTCGTGCAGGCGGGCCTCCAGCGCCGACAGAAGGTCCGTCGCATCGCCGCCGCGGACGAAATAGTCCGTGATCTCCTCCGTACCCAGCCCCATGGCCTTGAATTTCTCGATCTGCAGGATGCGCGCCACGTTGTGGTTGTCGTAGTACCGCCGGCCGCTCTCCGGCGCGATGCGGGCGGGCGTCAGCAGGCCCTTTTTCTCCATGCGCATCAGCGTGCTGCGGGAGAGGCCGCAGGCGCGGGCCGCCTCGTTGATCTGAAAGAGCTTTCCGGTGTCTTTTTCCATCTTTTTTCGCCTGACCCTCTTGCTTCGTTCATAGGTGAACGGATTATAATAGTTATTATAAGGAAAGCCGCTCCGGTGTCAAGCCCGGCGGCAGAGAAAGGACATTGTGGTGCGGGCCCGCACCACAGCTTTCGGGGACCCGAAAGCCCGGCCAGCTTTGGAAAGGAGCAATGACCATGAAGATTTGGAAACGGCTGTTGGGCATCGCCCTGTGCCTGTGCATGGCTCTGTGCGTGATCGGCGTGAGGGGCGATGCGACATCGGGGTCGGAGCATAGCCACCCCATCTGCGGCGCGGAGCATAAAGACATTGGCGACCATACAGGTACATGTGATAGCGTCACGTGGACGGCGTGGGACGGGACGAGCGCCATTCAGTATGATGAGACCACCAAAACCGCCTACGTCTATCTGTCGGGCGAGACGACACTGGCCGATACCCTTGAAGTAACAAGTGGGCATACGCTTTATCTCTGTCTGAACGGAAAGACGCTGAACGCCCAATACACCGTAATCTCAGTAAAGGGCAATGCTACGCTGAACATCTGCGACTGTAAAGACAGCGGCGGCAAGATTACGAACACTTCAAAGTCTAATAGCCTCATTAAAGTAGACCCAGATTATGAAGGCACAGCGACCCTGAATCTGTACGGCGGCAAGGTCAGCGGCAGCGTGAACAGCGACGGCGCGGTCATGCTATACAACAACGCAGGCGACCAAAAAGACAACGCTGTGATATTCAACATGTACGGCGGCGAAGTATGCAACACAGGCTCCGGCATCTATGTCAGCTTCTCCAGAGTCGGCACCGGCTTTTTCGGGGTCAACATTTACGGCGGGACCGTTGCCAGTGAGAATACTTATGGGATCGATTCCTCCGACAGCAGCAATGCGACCGTCCTCGTCGCAGGCGGGGAGATCAAGGGCTATTTGTACGCGATTCGGGCGATCGGCAACCTGAAGCTGTCCGGCAGCCCCCTTATACATGCTGACGAGGACGAGGCGGATATTGGCATTATCACCGCATCCGCCAGCACGCTGAACGATTATATTACCGTAGCAGACGATTTTGCTC
>CAKUHV010000152.1 GCA_934659445.1 uncultured Oscillospiraceae bacterium
GCTCATAGGGGGCCATCTGGGCGTCCCCCACAAAAATGACCTTCCAGTCGCTGGGCAGGTTGTCCAGCACCCACTGGGTCGTCACCCCGTCGCCATAGCTCTGCCGGGGGGTGTTGTACAGCCAGGAGTACACACAGTTGTGGAAGTAGAACACCTTCAGGTCTTTGAAGTGGCCCGACTTGCTCACCGCCTGGAACAGGGCGGAGCATATCTGGGCGTAGTAGTCCATGGAGCCGCCGGAGTCCATGAGCAGCAGCACCTTCACCGTGTTCTCCCGGGGGCGCTTGTAGCGCACCTTCAGCACGCCGGCGTTGTCCGCCGTGTCCTGAATGGTGCTGTCCACGTCAAACTCCGTAGGGGGCAGGTCCACCAGGCCGGAGAACTGCCGCAGCTTCCGCAGGGCCACCTGGAACTGGCGGGTGTCCAGGGTGTTGTCCCCCCGGAAATCCCGGAAGCGCCGCTCCCCCGCCACCCGGAAGGCCCGCTTATACTTGCTCTCGCCGCCCACCCGGATGCCGGTGGGGGACAGGCCGGAGTTGCCGAAGGTGGACATGCCGTGGGTGCCCACCCAGTAGCTGCCGCCGTTGTGCTCCTCCTTCTGCTCGGCCATGCGATCGCGCAGCATCCGCTCGATCTCGTCCTCAGACAGGCCCAGATTCTTCAGGGCCTGCTCCTCGTCCCAGTTGGCGTGGTCCAGCAGAGTGTCCGGCCGGTTTAGCCAGTCCAGCAGCTCCTGGGACACCTCCTGCTGGAAGGGGACATTCTTGAAATACTCCAGAAAGGCCCGGTCAAAGCGGTCGAAGTCCGCCTCACTCTTCACCAGCAGGCAGCGGCACAGGTAGTAAAATCCGGTGAAGCTGGAGTTATGCAGCCCCTTGTCCAGGGCCTCCATCAGGGTCATCCACTCGGTGAGGGACACCTTCAGGCCGTACCGGCGGAGGAGATAGAGAAAATCCTCAAACATGGCTCACCGCCACACCCGGCGCATGGCGTCCATGTCCTCGTTCTTCTTCAGCAGCACCCCCAGATAGGGCACCTCCTTCACCACCCGTGCGGGGTCCACCCCCCCCCAGGTCAGGGCCTGGAGCCAGTCCAGAATTTCGCTGGTAGAGGGTTTCTTTTTCACCTGGGGCAGCTGGCGGATGCGGTAAAAGGCCTCCAGCACCTGGGTCAGCAGGCGCTGGTCCAGGTCGGGGTAGTGGACCCGGACGATCTGGGCCATGAGCTCCCTGTCCGGGAACTCGATATAGTGGAACACGCACCGGCGCAGAAAGGCGTCGGGCAGCTCCTTCTCCGCGTTGGAGGTGATGATCACCACCGGGCGGTGCCTGGCGGTGACGGTCTGCTTGGTCTCGGGGATATGGAACTCCATGCGGTCCAGCTCCCACAGCAGGTCGTTGGGGAACTCCAGGTCGGCCTTGTCGATCTCGTCAATGAGCAGCACCACCTGCTCGTCGGCGGTGAAGGCCTCTCCCAGCTTCCCCAGCTTGACATACTTTTCAATATCGTCCACACCCTGGCCGCCGAACTGGCTGTCGTACAGCCGCTGCACCACATCGTAGACATACAGGCCGTCCTGGGCCTTGGTGGTGGATTTGATGTTCCAGATGATGAGCCTTTTGTTCAGGGACTGGGCGATGGCCTCGGCCAGCATGGTCTTGCCCGTGCCCGGCTCCCCCTTGATCAGCAGGGGCTTGCCCAGCACCATGGCGATGTTGGCCGCCCGGAGCAGCTCCTCCGAAGCCACATAGTTCTGACTGCCTTTGAATTCGTTCATTTGGGTGGTTCCTTTCGTGAAGATAGGTTAAAAAACAGGTAATCCTGCCCTGCGGGGGGAAGAAGGCTTGGGCGGGCGGATGATATCCGCCCCTACGGCGTGTAACGTTCGTTTTATGCATCATGTAGGGCCCTGTGTCCCCACCGTGCCGCCGTCCACAGGCCGGCAAGGGCAGAGCCCTTGCCCTACGGAATGTTCTATCTCCCGTGCGTAGGGCGCGACGACCCGGCGCGCCGCACAAGCGCCGGGCGGCCAAAGGCCGCCCCTACGGCGCATACCGTTCGTGGTTTTTTGTAGGGGCCGGTGTCCCCAGCGGCCCGGGGGGCACGGGGGTGAAACCCCAGGAACCCATTTATGACCCAGCGTCAGCGGTCATAAATGGGAGAGTCGGAGCAAGGGAGCGCAGCGAAGGATGCCCTTCGCTGCGCTCCCTTGCTC
>CAKUHV010000153.1 GCA_934659445.1 uncultured Oscillospiraceae bacterium
ACGTGGAGGAGATGATCGGCGAGTTCATCGCCATCTACAAGGAGCGCATTCTGGCGCAGGACTGGATGAGCGCCGAGACAAAGGCCAAGGCCATCCGGAAGCTGGACACCATGGGCATCAAGGTGGGCTACCCCGATAGCTGGGACACCTATCTGGACACTGTGGAGCTCCAGTCCCCCGCCGAGGGCGGCTTCTTCTTCTCCAACGTCATCGCCATCCAGAGAGCGGCCAAGGCCGATACTCTGGCCCACCAGAACGACGCGCCGGACAAGAGCCAGTGGATCATGAAGCCCTATACGGTCAACACCTGCTATAATTCCACCGCCAACGATATCACCTTCCCCGCCGCCATTCTGCAGGCCCCCCTGTACGATGTGAACGCCAGCCGAGAGGAAAATCTGGGCGGCATCGGCTATATCATCGCCCACGAGATCACCCACGCCTTCGACAACAACGGCGCCAAGTTTGATGAGAACGGCAGCGCCGCCGACTGGTGGACGTCAGAGGACTATGCCGCCTTCCAGCAGAGATGTCAGGCCGTGGCCCAGTGGTACGACGGGCAGGAGGCCTATCCCGGCATCGCGTGCAGCGGCGTGCTCACGGTCTCGGAGAACGTGGCCGACCTGGGCTCGGCCCGGTGCATCGTCGCCGCGGCCAAAAAGCTGGACGATCCCGACTTCGACAAGCTCTTCCGCACCGTGGCCAACACATGGGCGTCTACCACCACCCGGCAGATGCGGGAGTATCTGGCTGTGACCGATGTCCACGCTCCGGATAAGCTGCGCTGCAACCGGGTGCTGCAGACCCTGCCCGAGTTCTACGAGACCTATGACATCCGGCCCGGTGACGGCATGTGGACCGACCCGGACAGCCGTGTGTCCGTGTGGTGATTCGGTCTTCAAAACCGCCAAAGGCTGTCAGGAAGGCGGCGCCGCCTTCCTGACAGCCTTCATCTTTGCCTGTACCATTGCAGGCATTCCCTGTCCCCGGTACGCCGCAGCATAAGCGCGGAGACGAGCAGATCGCCCCCCACCGCCGCGGCACAGACCGCCGTGACGGCCGGCGGGATGGACTGCGCCCAAAGCCGCAGCGCCGGCTGGAGCCAGTACAGCAGGGGCAGGGACAGCAGCCCCCACGCGGCGGAGAAGAAGGGGCACACCCTCCCATGCAGATTCCCCCTCCGGCCGCTGTAATCCCAAAAGGTCACGCCCAGAGCCTTCTCGTAAAACAGTGCGGTCAGATACTCCGTCCCCGTGGCCGCCCCGGCGGCCATTATTGCCGCCAGAACAGGGCAGCCACAAAAGGGGGGCACCGCCAGCAGAATGCAGCAGGCCCCCAGACCGTAGACCGGACACAGGGGCAGCAGCAGCGTCCGCTTGCGGTCCCTCCGCCCGCCGGTAGCCCGGGCGTAGGCCAGCTCCAGCAGAAAGCCCGCCCCGCTGTAAACCGTAAAATACCAGAACCAGACCATTCCCATCCCCCGATCAGTCTCCATCTCGCCCTTGTAGGATGGACGGAACAGGCGGAAAACATTCCGGAGGACGGCAGGAAGTCTTTGGCGGCGCCCCGCCCTTTCGTGGAAAATCGGAACTCCCCATTCCTTTTTGTGTTCCCCGTCCCCGCAGGGGACGGGGAACACTCAGCTTGTCAAAAAAGCCTTTTTGACAAGCTGATGAAGATTAAAAACGAAAGACACCCTTCCTGGGTTTCTTTCGTAACTATCTTCCTTCCCGTATCTATACGTACTGCTACTTTTTTGACAGTCTCAGTGTTCCCCGACCCCGCAGTGGGCGGGGAACACTGAGATTTCTTCTGCAAAGGAACACGAAATGAAATTGGGATAATCGGAAAAAAGCATTGACAAGACTGGCATACCTATGCTATCATTTCAAGGCTGACGTAAAGGAACGCGGCGCCCATGCGGGTGTAGTTCAATGGTAGAATCCCAGCCTTCCAAGCTGGTCGCGTGGGTTCGATTCCCATCACCCGCTCCACACGCGCCTGTAGCTCAGGTGGATAGAGCAACTGCCTTCTAAGCAGTGGGTCAGGGGTTCGAGTCCCTTCAGGCGTGCCACTTCGATCGTTCAGCGAAATGGTGGGTATAGTTCAATTGGCAGAGCACCGGATTGTGGTTCCGGGTGTTGTGGGTTCGAGTCCCATTACCCACCC
>CAKUHV010000154.1 GCA_934659445.1 uncultured Oscillospiraceae bacterium
GTCATCCGCTGCGTCCTCACCGACGACCAGGACAAGACCGTGGCCACCGGCCAGTTCACCTTCCTTGTCACCGGCGAGATTGGGAAAAAGAAAGGCTAAAGGCGCGGGCATTTCTGCGGAAATGCCAAACCCGGCCAAATGCCGGCGCGCCTTCAAAGGGAGACCAGTCCCCCTTTGAGAAACCCCCAGCCCTGCGGGGCGGACGTGGGATGAAAAACCGCGCGTCGCGAGCAGGCGTGCCAGACAGCACGAAAGGCTAAAGGCGCGCCAAAGCCTCCCTCTGACGAGGGTAGCGAAGCGGCCGGCGTGGGAGCACCCGCCCTTAAGCCTCCCTCTGACGAGGGAGGTGGCAGCGAAGCTGACGGAGGGAGAGAAAAGAACGCAGTCAGTTGTTTAGATATCTCTCTCCCTCAGTCTTGCTGCCGCTCGACAGCTCCCTCGTCAGAGGGAGCCAATGACGACCCCCACCGCCCCCAGCGGCACGCCCGCTGGGGGCTTTTCTATCCCTCCGCCGCCAGACTCACAAACACCCGGGACAGGTCCCCATGGCGCAGCGCCTGCTCCGCCCGCACGCCAAGGCTCTCAAGGCCGGGCCGCAGGTAATCGAAAAGCCCCGCGTCCCCAAGCCCCAGCTCCCGGCACGCCCGCGCCCCGGCCTCCAGAATGGCCGCGCGCCGCGCCCCATCGTCCATCCCCGCAAGCCCTCTCTCAATGGCCCGGCGCTGCGCCGGTGAAACATCCAGCCCCGGCCCCCCAAGGCCCAGCAGCGCCCGCCCCGCCGCGTTGCACACCACGGCGTCGCACAAATTAAAGGGTGCCTGCCGCCAGGCCGGGACGCAGGCGGCGTACAGCCCCTCCAGCTCCTGCGCCGGAAAGGCGCCCAAAAACCGCCGCTCGACCTCCAGCGCCCCCAAATACGCCTCAATATAACTCACCCCCTGCACCCGCTCGGGCACCGGGGAGAGCAGCGGGTAGTCGATGCTGCACGGGATGAGGTGGGCCTCGAACACCGTGTCATACCGCCGGAAAAACTCCCCCAGGCCCCGCAGTGTCTCGGTGTAGAACACCGTGCGCACCGCCGGAGCCCTCCGGCACAGCGCCGCCCACCGCCGCCGCTGCGTGCGCCGCCGCTCCTCCAGCATTCGCTGCCCCCGGCGCACCGCCTCGGAAATATCCTGCCGCAGCAGCACCCCCAGGGGCACCCCCTCCAGGCGGGACACCTCCCCGATGGTGTAGAGCATGGATTGCAGCAGCGCCGCTGCCCGCTCCTGGGATACCGACGTGCTGTCCATCCCGCTGTACCGCCCCGCCAGGCGCGCCAGGGCCTGCCACAGCGCCTGCAGGGCCCGCTCCTGCTCCTCCGGCGTCAGGCCGTCCCACCGTCCCGCCCCGGCGCGCTCCAGCCCCCCGCCGCTCACCGCGCCCCTCCATCCCAAAGGGTGCCGTCCCGGCACAGGTCCTCCGGCTCCGCGGCGGCCAGGTAGTCCGCCGACCCACCGGCCCGGCCATTGAATGTCTCTGCCATGAGCTCGATCAGCTCGTCGTCGGAAAAGGCGCCGCCGCACGCGCTCTTCCAGGCGTAAAAAACGTCCTGGAGCTCCCCCAGGGTCTGCGCGTAGCTCTCCCGCTCCAGATAGGGGCTGCTGCAGAAGGCGCGGACCAACCGGGGCAGCACCCCGCCGGCAAACTCCACCCGCCCCGCCGCGCGCAGCGCCTCCTCCCGGCCCTCCAGCAGCTCTTCTGCCTCCCCATCCGTCAGGGCAAGGCCGTACCGGCGGGTCATGGCGTTGCACGCGAGCACCTCCGCCTTCTCCCGCGCCGCCGCCAACGCCTGCCCCCGTGCCAAAACCGCCAGCATGTCCTCCATCTCTCCGTCCGCCCCTTTCCGCAGCTTTGTACCATGTTATATACCCCGCGCGCTCGCCAATTACAAGCCTTGAAAAATGGCCGGAAATGTGATAATATAGGCATGGAAAAAAGCACCGGTGCCGCTTATCTGCACCGATGCTTTTCTTTTTTGCTTGCGTCTTTGAGACCGTCACTTGCCCACGCAGAAGCGCTCGAACACCCGGGCAACGATGTCCTCCCGGACGGTCCTGCCCGAGAGCTCCCCCAGG
>CAKUHV010000155.1 GCA_934659445.1 uncultured Oscillospiraceae bacterium
GAATATGGGCACCCGGGGGGCCAGCCTGGCCACCTTTCTAAGCCAGTGTGTGAGCATGACCATTCTGGCCTCCTTCTTTCTGCGGGGGTACAGCGATTTTGATGTCTCACCCCGGCTGATTTCCCGCCGCTGGCGAACCTACTTCAATATCCTCCGCCAGGGGATGCCCTCTTTCTTCCGCAACGGTATGCTCTCCCTGTCCACCATGGTGCTCAACTACAACGCCCGCATCTACGGTGATGCCGCCGTGGCCGCCATGTCCATCGTCACCAAGGTGTTCAATTTCCTCCAGTCTGTGGTCATCGGCTTCGGCCAGGGGCTTCAGCCGGTGGTGGGCTATAATTACGGGGCGGGCCGGCTGGACCGGGTGAAGAGGGGGATGCTGTTTGCCATCAAGGCGGCCACCTGCGTCCTCACCGTGGGGGCGCTCCTGGGCTTTGTGCTGGCCCCTCAGGTCATCCGTGCCTTCCGGAACGACCCGGACGTCATCTCCATCGGGGTGCGGGCCTTCCGCTTCCAGTGCATGATCATGCCCCTGATGCCGGTGTTCGTGTTCTCCAACATGATCTTTCAGGGGATGGGAAAGCCTCTCCGAGCCACCGCGCTGGCGGTGTGCCGCCCCGTGTTTTTCATGGCGCTGTCCGTGGTACTGTGCGGGGCCTTTGGACTTTCGGGGCTGGAGGTGTCCCAGCCGCTGGCTGATCTGCTCAGCTTCCTGATCTCGGCGGTACTGCTTGTGCAGCTGATGCGGGGGGAGCTGAGGGAAGCAGAGGGAGAAGAATAAAGAGAGAGCCCGGCGCACCGGGCTCTCTCTCTTTATTTTGCGGGTTCAGACCCTGCTTATTTGTTTGTTTCGACGCCCACGCCGTGGGTGGACTGGCGCACCATTTTGGTCAGGGCGAACAGGGCGATGGCGTTGGGGATGACCATCAGGTTGTTGAACATATCGGTCAGCTCCCACACCAGATCGTTGGACATCATGGTGCCCAGGAGGATGAACACCAGAGCGATCAGGGTGTAGATCACAGTGCAGGTTCTGGGGTCCTTCCTGCCAAACATCCAGATCACGTTGATCTTGCCGAACAGGTTCCAGCTGAGCACGGTGGAGAAGGCGAAGAAGAACAGGCAGATAGCCACGAACTTGGCCCCCAGCCCGGTGCCCATGACGGAGCCGAAGGCGGTCTGGGCCAGATTGGTCTTGCTCAGGGTCTCGGCCGCCGCGCCGAAGTAGCCGTTGGCCAGAGGACCGTCGGCGGTGTACAGGGTGCAGATGATGACCAGGGCGTTCAGGGTGAGGACCACAAAGGTGTCGATGAACACGCCGACCATGGCCACAACGCCCTGATCGTGGGGGTCCTTCACATTGGCCTGGGCGTGGGCGTGGGGGGTGGAGCCCATGCCGGCCTCGTTGGAGAACAGGCCCCGCTTGGCGCCCTGACTGATGGCCTGCTTGATGGCGTAGCCGAAGGTGCCGCCCACGATGGCCTGGGGCTGGAAGGCGTATTTGAAGATCATGGCGAAGGTGGCGGGCACATACTGGATGCGGGCGACGAGGATGACCAGACCGCCGGCCAGGAAGATGGCCGCCATGACGGGGACGAGCTTCTCGGTAACGGCAGCCAGACGCTGTACGCCGCCCAGGAAGATGACGCCGCAGATGACCACCAGAGCCGCGCCCACGATCCAGGAGGGAATGCCGAAGGCGGTCTGGAAGCACTCGCCGATGGAGTTGGACTGCACCATGCAGCCGAAGAAGCCCAGGGCCAGGGTGATGGCGATGGCGAAGAAGGTGGCCAGGAACTTGCCGAAGCCGCCCTTGAAGGCGGTGGTGATGTAGTACACGGGGCCGCCGTGGATGGTGCCGTCGGCCAGCTTGATCCGGGTCTTGATGGCCAGGGTGGCCTCGGCATAGATGGTGGCCATGCCGAAGAAGGCGATGACCCACATCCAGAAGATGGCGCCGGGGCCGCCGGACAGGATGGCGCCGGAGGCGCCCACGATGTTGCCGGTGCCCACCTGGGCGGCGATGGCGGTGGCCAGCGCCTGGAAGGAGCTCAT
>CAKUHV010000156.1 GCA_934659445.1 uncultured Oscillospiraceae bacterium
GGGTGAAAGTGCTTGACAAGTGCGGCAGAAAGAATCTATAATAACAAATACTGCATTCCCATGCCCATTTTCGCTTTTTGCGGAAAAACGGGCGGGACACGCCAACAAACAGCGGAAAGGTGCGGATATTTCATGGCGAAAGAATTTAAGCTGAGTCCCCAGCGGCTGAAGGAGCTGCAGGATGAGATCGTTTATCTGAAGACCGTGCGGGAGAAGGAAGTGGCCGAGCTGATCAAGGAGGCCCGCTCCTTCGGCGACCTGTCGGAGAACAGCGAGTATGACGAGGCCAAAACCGAGCAGGGCAAGCTCTACTCCCGCATTGCCGAGGTGGAGAACATCCTGTCCAACTATGTGGTCATCGAGGAGGACGAGGAGGCCGGCAACGACATCCGCCTGGGCTCCACCGTCACCGTTCTGGACAAGGAGTTCAACGAGGAGCTGACCTATAAGATCGTGGGCTCTCAGGAGGCTGATCCCATGAACGGCGCCATCTCCGAGGATTCCCCCTTCGGAAAGGCCCTGCTGGGCAAGGCAGAGGGGGCCGACGTCACCGTGGACGCCCCCGCCGGCCCCGTGGAGTACAAGGTGCTGAAGGTGGAGCGCTGACCCGAAAGAAACCAAAGATTGGAGTGGTCATCATGGCCGAAAAGAATAACCAGCCGGCGGAGCAGGAGGTCAATCTCTCCCAGCTGCTGCAGATCCGCCGGGACAAGCTCAAGCAGCTGCAGGAGGAGGGGAACGACCCCTTCCAGCTGACCCGATATGTGGTGGACAACGACTCCGCCAATATCAAGGCCAACTTCGACGTCCTGGAGGGGCAGGAGGTGTCCATCGCCGGCCGCCTGATGAGCAAGCGGGGCATGGGCAAGGTGTCCTTCTGCGACCTGCAGGACAAGTCCGGCTGCATCCAGCTGTACGCCCGCCGGGACGAGATGGACGAGGCGGAGTACGCCCGGTTCAAGAAGTACGACATCGGCGACATCGTGGGCGTAAGGGGCGTTGTGTTCCGCACCCAGCGGGGTGAGATGTCCGTCCGGGTGATCGCCGTCACTTTGCTGTCCAAGTCCCTGTTGCCCCTGCCGGAGAAGTTCCACGGCCTGACCAACACCGAGCTGCGGTTCCGCCAGCGCTATGTGGACCTGATCGTCAATCCGGAGGTGAAGCGGAACTTCATCATCCGCTCCCAGTTCATCAAGTTCATGCGCCGCTATCTGGACGGCATGGACTATATCGAGGTGGAGACCCCCGTTCTGAACACCATCGCCGGCGGCGCTGCCGCCCGGCCCTTCATTACCCACCACAACACCCTGGACATCGATATGTATATGCGCATCGCCACCGAGCTGCCCCTGAAGCGGCTGATCGTGGGCGGCATGGACCGGGTGTATGAGATCGGCCGCATCTTCCGCAACGAGGGGATGGACCCCAAGCACAACCCCGAGTTCACCACCGTGGAGCTCTATCAGGCCTATGCCGACTTCCACGATATGATGGACATTGCCGAGGGCATCCTGTCCGGCGCGGCCAGGGAGATCCTGGGCAGCTACGAGGTGGAGTGGCTGGGCGAGAAGATCAACCTGACCCCCGGCTGGCGCCGTCTGACCATGGTGGAGGCCGTGAAGGAGTATGTGGGGGTGGACTTCAACGCCATCACCGATGACGCTCAGGCTGTGGCCGCCGCCAGGGCTGTGGGCGTAGAGCTGGCCGACGCCGCGGAAAAGACCTGGGGCAACGCCCTGTACGCCTGCTTCGACCAGAAGGTGGAGGAGCAGCTGATCCAGCCCACCTTCATCACCATGTACCCCGTGGAGGTCAGCCCCCTGACCAAGCGCAGCCCCAAGGACCCCCGCCTGACCGAGCGGTTCGAGCTGTTCATCTGCCGCTGCGAGCTGGCCAACGCCTACTCCGAGCTGAACGACCCCATTGACCAGCGCCGGCGCTTCGAGAAGCAGGTGGAGCAGCGGGAGCGGGGCGACGACGAGACGGAGATGCTGGACGAGGACTTCCTCACCGCCCTGGAGTACGGCATGCC
>CAKUHV010000157.1 GCA_934659445.1 uncultured Oscillospiraceae bacterium
GGTCTGGCCTATGTGTTGGGCTGTCTGGCCCGCCGCCGGGGCGGCGTGCCCATGTGGTTCCTGATCCCGGGAGTCATTCTGGCTGCCCTGGGTCTGTGGCTGATGAAAAGTCCCTCGGCGGTGATGACTCTGGTGCAGTACGTTTTCGCGGCCATGCTCATTTTCCACGGCGTGCTGGACGTGCAGGGGGCGATCTCTCTGGCGCGGCTGAACTGGCCCGGCTGGGGCTGGAACCTGCTGCTGTCGGCGCTGACGCTGGTGCTGGGCGGCGTGATCTTCTGCAACCCCATGGGCTCCTTCTCCGCGCTGGTGATGGTCATTGGTGTGTCCCTGATCTTCGACGGTGTCAGCGATCTGGTCATCATCGTCACTCTGGGCCGGGCCAACCGGCGCTTCCGCCTGAACGAGGAGAGCCGGACAGAGGAGCAGCCTTTCGAACAGGACGGCAGTCATGAGTGACCTGCGGGAGGTCAATCTGGAGCGGGGGATGCCCACCGCCGACCAGGCGGTGAAGCAGCTCACCTTCTATCTCCACAACAGCCGGGCGCAGGGGTATAAGGTACTCAAGCTGATCCACGGCTACGGCTCCTCTGGCACCGGGGGGAAGATCCGGGTGGAGGTACGGAAGTATCTGGGGCGGCTGACAGCCCGGGGCGAGGTGAAGGGCTTTATCCCCGGGGAGGAGTTCTCCATTTTCCAGGAGGAGACCCGCCGGGCCTTTCTCCTGTGTGACGAGCTGCGCCGCGACCGGGATCTGGACCGGCACAACAACGGGGTCACCTTTGTTATATTGTCGGGCGGACGGTAAGCTGTCCGCCCTTTTTATCGATTTGGGCGGGAAGTCCCGCCCGGGGAGGAGACGGAATGGAAGTCACAAAGCATGAAAAAAACGGCGTGGTCTACTACGCGTGGGATGAGATGACCACTGCGGGGGCTGCCCACGGCTTTTCCAGCCGTATCGGCGGCGTCTCCGCCGCGCCTATGGACACCCTCAATCTGGGGGCCAACCGGGGGGATGACCCGGCGGCGGTGGCGGAAAATTTCCGCCGCTTCTGCGCGGCGGTGGGGGCGGATCCCCGAATGCTGGTGAAAAACCACCAGGTACACGGGAAAATGGTGCGCCCGGTGACGGAGCGGGACATCATGCCCGACCCCGGAGCGCCGGGACGCTGCGAGGCCGACGGCCTGTGCACCGACCGGCGGGGGCTGTGCCTGACGGTGTTCAGCGCCGACTGCACGCCGATCCTGCTGTTCGACCCGGTGCGAAAGGCGGCGGCTGCCGTCCACGCGGGCTGGAGGGGGACGGCCATTGGGGCTGCCGCCCGGGGTGTAGAGCGGATGACGGAGGAATACGGCTGCGCCCCGGCGGATATTCTGGCGGCCATCGGCCCATGCATCTCGCTCTGCTGCTTCGAGACCCACCGGGATGTGCCCGACGGTCTGCGCGCCGGCATGGGACAGGAGGCGGAGACATTTATCCATCCGCTGGCAGGGAGCGAGAAATATATGGTGGACCTGAAGGGAGCCAACCGCCGCTGGCTGGAGTGGGCGGGAGTGCGCCCAGAGCACATTGCGGTGTGCCCCGCCTGCACCGCCTGCGACCCGGAGAGCTTCTGGTCCCATCGGAAGATGGGAAACCGCCGGGGGAGCATGGCGGGAGTCATCCAGATTTTGTAATTTATGAACAAAAGAGGAAACGAAAAGAAAAAACGGAGAAAAAGGAAAAAAGGTGTTGACAACGCGGGGTGGTTCTGCTAAGATAAGCAAGCGCTTGAGCGAGGGAAAGCCTTGTGGGCGCAGGGAAAAAC
>CAKUHV010000158.1 GCA_934659445.1 uncultured Oscillospiraceae bacterium
AATTTGCAAAAGAGCATCCGAAATCGGCATGGAAACGGAAATGTTTATCCATGGTGCCCTTTGTGTATCCGTTTCCGGGCAATGCCTGTTTTCATCCTTGGTCGGCGGACGCAGCGGCAATCGCGGTGAATGTGCGCAGCCATGCCGGCTCCCCTATCAGGGCGTTCCCGGGTGTTCTTATCCGCTGAGTCTCAAAGATCTTTCCCTCGCGGACCGCATTCCGGAAATCCTGTCTTTAGGAGTCTCTTCTCTGAAAATCGAGGGGCGGATGCGCAGCCCGGAATATGTTTATACCGTAACACGCATCTACCGCCGTCTTTTGGACGAAGAACGCGCCGCGGAGGAAAGCGAAAAAAATATACTCCGTGCCGCTTTTTCGCGCAGCGGCTTCACCGATGCATATTTTACATCCCGTATATCCGACGCAATGTGCGGCACCCGAACTGAAAAAGACAAAAAGCAAGGGGCTGAATTTGAAAAAAGCGTTGCGATTTCAGAACGCAAGCTTCCCGTTCAAATCGATGCTCGGTTTCGCTCCGATTGCCCGACAAGAATTTGTATGCAACTCGGCAACCTCCGCGCTGAAGCCACCGGCGCGACACCGATGCCGGCGCGCTCCGCACCGATTACAAAGGAGGATTTCAAATCGTCCATCTTAAAGCTCGGCTCCACCCCGTTTTCCGCCGGCCGTCTGAATATCGATTTTGAGGACGGACTGTTCCTGCCGAAGGCAGAGCTGAATCGGCTCCGCCGGAATGCGGCCGATGAGCTGTATGAACAAAGAATTCAAGAAAGTCAAAAGCGACGTCCGATTTTGCATCCGGAGTTTTCAGTGCCGTTCCCGGTTTTCGCCGACAAGTATTTCCGTGTTTCCAATATTGCCGTATTTTCTTCATGCGACAATTTGACGGGCAGCCAAGTGCTTTCTTTTTTTGACGAAATCTATATCAGCGCATATGCATATGCCGAAGCCGAGAAAAAGCAGTTACCCCTCAAGGGGATTACGGGCATTGTCATGCCTGCGGTCTTTTTTGATCATGAAAAAAGCAGGTTTGATTCTCTTTTGCGTCGGGCCAAAGCAAACGGTATAAAACATGCCGTCTGTGAAAACATCGGTCAAATTGCGCTGTTGAGAGAAATCGGATTTCAAATTCATGGGGGATTTCGGCTCAATGTTTACAGCGCGGCTTCGTCCGATGCTCTGCTCACTCTTGGGGTGTCGGATATCTGTCTTTCGCCGGAGCTGTGCCTTGCCGCCATGCGCGATATATCGCTCCCCTGCCCGAAAGGTGCCATCGTATACGGAAGCATTCCGTTGATGACTCTGGAAAAATGCATTTTCCGATGCTTTGAAAATTACTCTGACAGCGCCGATACGCACCGAAATTGTCCGTTTCACCGCAATTCTCCGCCAAACCTTGTGGATCGGAGAGGAGTCCGTTTCCCGGTTCTCCGCGATTTTTCCCATCGTTTCGGGCTTGATTCTCATTCCCGTGCGCGACGGCACGTGGTAAGCGATAATCGGCAAACCGACGTCGGCAAACCGCTTATAATACTCGACAAGCCCCGTTTGGCTCGTTTTGTTGTAGTACGGCGTAACGACAAGCGCGGCGTTTGCGCCGGATTCTAATGCCTCTTTTGTCGCGGAAACGGCTTTTTTAGTGTCGTTTGCTC
>CAKUHV010000159.1 GCA_934659445.1 uncultured Oscillospiraceae bacterium
TCGCCCCGGTCATAGTAGATCTCGGAGCAGGGGCCGCAGGGGCCGGAGCCGTGCTCCCAGAAGTTGTCCTCCTTGCCGAACTTGAAGATGTGGTCGGCGGGGATGCCGATTTCCTTGTGCCAGATGCGGAAGGCCTCGTCGTCGGCAGGGGTGGTCTCGTTGCCGGCGAAGACGGAGGGGTACAGGCGGCTGGGGTCCAGCCCCACCCACTGGGGAGAGGTCAGAAACTCCCAGGCCCAGTGAATGGCCTCGTTCTTGAAGTAGTCGCCGAAGGAGAAGTTGCCCAGCATTTCAAAGTAGGTGCCGTGGCGGGCGGTGTGACCGATGTTCTCAATGTCGCCGGTGCGGATGCACTTCTGGCAGGTGGTCACCCGGCGGCGGGGGGGCTCCTGCTCGCCGGTGAAGAAGGGCTTCATGGGCGCCATGCCGGAGTTGATCAGCAGCAGGGACGCGTCGTTCTGGGGGATCAGGGAGAAGCTGGGCAGGCGGAGATGGCCCTTGCTCTCAAAGAAGGACAGGAACATCTCCCGCAGCTCGTTCAGACCATAAGGCTTGGGATCGTACATATTTGATTACCTCCATATCGAGTATTCCCAATCATTTTAATGCCTCCGCCCGCAGAAGGCGGAAAGCATGTGTTTACTTTTTCGCCATGGACAGGCCGATCAGTTCCATGTCCGGGTCGAAGGCGATGCGGAAGCGGATATTTTTCTTGCTGTATTTGCAGTAGATCACGGCGATCCCCTGGGGCTCCTCTCCGTCCGTGATGCCGGTGACCAGGGTGTTGCCCTCCTCACGGTAGTCGCCCGCGCCATCCAGTGTCTCCGTCAGCAGCTGAGAGATCGCCTCTGCCGTGGTGCTGTCCCGGACATCCGGGCGGAGTCGGTCATAGACGATCTGGCAGTCGCCGGCTACCAGCAGCTCCACGATCTCCCGTCCCGCAGACAGAACGGCGTCCTCCTTCATGCCCTCGGGCAGCGGCTTCCCTTTACAGCCCGCCAGCAGGAACAGACACAGGAGCACGGCGGCCGGAAACAATAACTTTCTGCGCAATTTTTCATCTCCTTCCACAAAAAAACGCCCCGCCCCGGCATAGGGGCGAAGCGTCAGCTTCACGGTACCACCCTAATTGTCCCCAGTGGGGACCTCTTGGTCATCCGATAACGGGGATGAGGCGTTCCGCTCGTCGCGGACCGTTCGGGAGCGGCCCGGAACGCCGCCGCGCCGAGGGCTCTCACCGTCCCCTCTCGCTTCTGGCCGCCTGCGTTCCTTAACTCCGTCAGCACATTTACCGGAACCATTCTATCACATTTTTTCCCCTTGTCAACTGATTTCATTTGCTTTTTCCGGGGAGATGCTCTATAATAGTGCAGCGCAGACCCCCGGGCACGGTGGAATTGGTTGACAGGCGGGACTTAGGAGATGTCGTCTCAGGGCAGGTTTTGCCGCCGGCGCAAGCGCTTAAAACTTAATATGCGGGTATGACGGAATTGGCAGACGTGCAGGATTTAGGTGATGTCACCTCAGTGTAGGATTTTCGCTCCATCATTCGCCGTGCTCTTTCTTTGGTAAAAGCAGGTTCATCCTGTTTTTATAGATGCGGGTCAAGCGTTATGCTCCG